>CAZJJQ010000318.1:0-5241 GCA_964546345.1 uncultured Planctomycetales bacterium | reverse complement strand
CCGCCGGCGGCCAGCCAGCCGACCAGCGCTCCGAGGAGCGCCGAGACGACGGGCACCAGCACGCGCTGCGTTCGCATGCCGAGAGGGTAGCCGATCCGGCTCGGGAAGGGGGGGGCGCCGGGGGCCGGAACGCCCCCGTCCCGGGACGAACGGGCCCTCGTTGACTTGGGAGGGCCCCCCCCTATAACCCGGGCGTACGCCGGTCCTCGGAGCGCCCGATGCCCTACCACCCGCACATCCTCTCCGCGATCGGGCGCACCCCGCTGGTCCGCCTGAACAAGGTGGTCGGCCCCGCGGACGCCACCGTCCTCGTCAAGCTCGAGTACATGAACCCGGGCGGCGCCATCAAGGACCGGATGGCCCTCCACATCATCGAGAAGGCCGAGCGCGCGGGGCTCCTCAAGCCCGGGGCGACCATCGTCGAGAACACGAGCGGCAACACGGGGGTGGGCGTCGCCCTCTGCGCGGCGGTCAAGGGCTACAAGTGCGTGTTCACGATGCCCGACAAGATGTCGAAGGAGAAGCAGGACACGCTGAAGGCCTTCGGCGCCCAGGTCATCGTCACCCCGACCAACGTCGCGGCGGACAGCCCCGAGTCGTACTACAGCGTGGCGAAGCGGATCGCGTCGGAGACGCCGGGGTCCTTCTACCTGAACCAGTACCACAACCCGGACAACATCGAGGCCCACTACCTCTCGACGGGCCCGGAGATCTGGGAGCAGACCGAAGGACGCTTCGACGCCTTCGTCGCCGGCATCGGCACCGGCGGCACCATGAGCGGCTGCGGGAGGTACTTCAAGGAGCAGAGCGACCGGATCCGGAACATCGGCGTGGACCCGATCGGCAGCGTGTACCACGCGCTGTTCAAGACCGGGAAGATGTCGGTGCCCCACACGTACAAGGTCGAGGGGATCGGCGAGGACATGATCTGCGGGGCCATGGACCTCAAGGTCATGGACGACGTGCGCCAGGTGGACGACCGCCAGTGCTTCGCCATGGCCCGGCGGCTGGCGCGCGAGGAGGGCATCCTCGCGGGCGGGTCGTCCGGCGGCGCGGTGCACGTGGCGGCCCAGGTTGCGAAGGAGCTGGGGCGCGGCAAGACGATCGTGGTGATCCTCCCCGACGGCGGACGCTCCTACATCACGAAGTTCTTCTCCGACGAGTGGATGCGCGACAACGGCTTCCTCGAGCCGGCGAGTCCCATGGCCGCGACGGCGCGCGACGTGCTCGGGGCGCGCAAGGGGCACGTGGTGACGGCGCGGGCCGCCGACACGATCGGCGCCGTCGTCGCGCGCCTGCGCGAGAGCAACGTCTCCCAGGTGCCGGTGCTCGACCCGGCGGGCCTGCCCGTGGGCATGGTCCACGAGAGCGACCTCCTGCGTGCGCTCGTGGACGGCCGCCACCGGGCGAACGAGGCCGTCGGGGGCCTCGCGACGCCCCTCGAGGGCACCGTGGGCCTCGAGACGCCCCTGGCCCGGCTCAAGGAGATCCTCGAGACGGACCGTGTGGCCGTGATCGTGGACCAGCAGAGGGCCGTGGGCATCGTGAGCAAGATCGACGTGATCGACTTCCTCGCCCGGAGGCTCGCATGAAGGCCATGGACCCGGCCGAGGAGGGGAGGCTCGGCTTCGCGACGCGGGCGATCCACGCGGGCCAGCACCCCGACCCGACCACGGGCGCCATCATGACGCCCGTCTACCTCACCTCGACGTACGTGCAGGACGGGCCCGGCGTCCACAAGGGCTTCGAGTACAGCCGCACCCGCAACCCCACACGCGACGCGCTCGAGGGCTGCCTCGCCTCCCTCGAGGGCGCGAAGCACGGGCTCGCGTTCGCGTCGGGCCTCGCCGCCACCGACTGCCTGATGCACCTCCTGAGCGCGGGCGACCACGTCGTCCACGCCGACGACGTGTACGGCGGCACGTTCCGGATCTTCGACAAGGTGTGGCGCCGCGCGGGCCTCACCTTCACGCCCTGCGACATGACGGACGCGCGCAACGTCGAGCTGGCGATGCGCAAGGAGACGAAGGTCGTGTGGGTCGAGTCGCCCACGAACCCGACGCTCAAGCTCGCCGACCTCCAGGCGGTGGCGAAGGTCGCGAAGGCCCACGGGGCCCTCCTCGTGGTGGACAACACCTTCCTCACGCCGTTCTTCCAGCGGCCCTTCGAGCACGGGGCCGACGTCGTGGTCCACTCCACGACGAAGTACCTGAACGGCCACAGCGACGTCGTGGGAGGCGCCATCCTCGTGAACGACGACGCGCTCCACGAGCGCATCCGGTTCCTCCAGAACGCGGCGGGCGGCGTGCCCGGGCCGCTGGACTCGTTCCTGGTCCTGCGGGGGCTCAAGACCCTCCACGTCCGCATGGAGCGCCACGCGCAGAACGCCGAGCGCATCGCCCACTTCCTCGCGAAGCACCCGAAGGTCGCGAAGGTCACGTGGCCGGGCCTGCCCTCGCACCCGCAGCACGAGCTCGCCAAGCGCCAGATGAAGGGCTTCGGCGGCATGCTCACGTTCGTGCTGAAGGGCGGTCTGCCCGCGGCGAAGGCGTTCCTCGAGACCGTCCGCATCTTCGCGTGCGCCGAGTCGCTCGGCGGCGTCGAGAGCCTGATCGAGCATCCCGCGCTCATGACCCACGCGAGCGTGCCCGCGGCCACCCGCAAGGCGCTCGGCTTCGACGACGGCTTCATCCGCGTCTCGTGCGGCATCGAGGCCGCCGACGACCTCATCGCCGACCTCGACCGCGCGCTCGCGAGGGCCTGAGTTCATCGCGCCCCGCTCCCCGGCGCCGTAACTCGCGCATCCGCAGGCGCTTCCGCGAGTCGTGGGGGACGTAGGCAAGTCCTCCCCCCCGGTGCGCATCCCTCCGTGGACACCCTACAGGACCCGCACAGGGCGGAGTCGAAGGGCCTCGGAGGCTCGCCATGCGTACGCCGTCTCTCCTGCTCTCGGCCGTGTTCGTGCTCTCGCTGTCCGCCTGCGGCGGCGGTGCCGGGGGCGGCGGGGGCAACGGCCCCGGCCAGATCGGCGCCGACGTCGTCGCGTTCACCGCGGACGGCCGCTCCCTCGGCGTGGCCGAGCTCTTCGTCTCCGACGCCGACGGCGCCAACGTGCGCGTCGTCTCGGGCCCGCTGCTCGCCTCCGCGGACCTGCAGGACTTCGCGTGGAGCCCGGACCACACGAGGCTCGCGTTCACCATGAACCGCGAGGACCCCGCGAGGAACGATCTCTACGTCGTGGACCCCTTGGTCGGCACGCCGGTGCGGATGAGCACGAACGTGGGCCCGGGCGGCGGGGTGAGCCAGTTCGCGTGGTCCCCGGACGGCCTCCGCCTCGCGTGGCGTGCGAAGGCCTCCCTCCTCGGCGAGACGGCCCTCTGGACGTCCCTCGTCGCGAGCCCGGCGCCCGCGAAGGCCTCGATCACCCCGCCCCAGGGCGGCGGCGTCAAGTCGTTCGCGTGGCAGCCGGGCGCCGGGAACGACCGGCTCGCCTACGTCGGGGACATGCAGACGTTCCTGCGGTTCGAGCTCTACGTCGTGCGCTTCGACGGCACGCTCCACCAGCAGGTGCACCCGGAGGCTCAGATCTCGGGCGGGCAGGTGGAGTCCTTCGCCTGGGCGCCCGACGGCACCTACGTCGCCTTCCTGGCGGATCTCGCCACCGACGGCGAGGTCGAGCTCTGGTCGGCCGTCGCCTCCTCGAACGGCGCGGCGAACAAGCTCTCGGCGCTCCCCGCGAACACGGCGAGCCGCCACGTCTCCTCCTTCCGGTGGAGCCCCGACTCGGTGTTCGTCTCGTACGTCGCCGACGAGGACGTCGGCGGCCGCTTCGAGCTCTTCGTCTCCAACTTCAACGGCGCCCTCCACGCGAAGTACGTGACGTGCGGGGCCGGCGAAGACGTCCTCGACGACGTCGCCTGGTCGCCCACGGCCTCGCGCCTCGCCTACCGCAAGACGAACGCCGTCTCCGGCGCCGCCGAGCTCTTCACCATCGACGCGCTCGGCGGCAACCTGACCCCGGTCTGGACCGGGATCGGCAACGGCGCGGACGGCGTCACGAAGCTCGGGTGGTCGCCCGACGGCGTCCGCATCGCGTGGATCGACCAGTTCGGCGCCAACGGCCCGTACGACGTCCGGTCGGCGATCCCGGGGGTCTCCTCGGTCACGCTCTCCCCGCCGCTCGCCCAGCCGAACACGAAGGCCGACGTCGTGGACTTCCTCTGGTCGCCCGACTCGACCCACCTGGCCTACACCCGCGAGTTCGACCCCGGCGCGCCCGAGCTGGTGATCTGCAAGGGCTCGGGCAGCGGGCCGATCACGCTCTCGAACGTCCCCGCGGGCTCGCTCGGCGTCGAGCAGTTCCTCTTCACCGACGACTCCTCGCAGGTCGTCTACCGCGGCGCCGACGGGAACGCGGCGGCCGCCCCGGTGCAGATCTACGTCGTCTTCGCGGCCGGCAGCCCGATCCGGGCCGAGCTGCTCGACGGGTTCCAGGCCACCGCGAGCGCGTTCCACGCCGAGGTGCGCTGAGCGACCGGCGTCCCGGGGAAGGGTGGGGGCGCGGGGGAGGCCTCCGTCCCGGGTTCTGCCGGCGCCCATCAGGCGCCGGAGAGGGGGAGGCCTCGTGTCGAGGCCGACGTGGGGGAGGCTTGCCTCCCACACCAGGGACGGAGCCGAAGGCTCCGGCCCTGCATCGCATGAAATGAACGTACGGTACCGGGCTCGATGCCACCATGTGGAGGCCACGGGCCCGGTACCGTACGTTCAGCACCTCCCCCCGCCGCCCCCCTCCTCCTCCCCGAGGTCGCCCCCATGCCGGTCCCGACGGTCACCCTCACCAAGATCGTGATGCCGGGCCAGACCAACGCCCGGGGGACGCTGTTCGGCGGCGTGGCGCTCGCCATGATGGACGAGGCCGCGGCCATCGTGGCGCTGCGGCACGCGCGGTCGTCGGTCGTGACCGCGCACGTCCACAGCGTGGACTTCAAGGCGCCCATCTTCCAGGGCGAGGCCGCCGAGGTGACCGCGCGGCTGTCGAGCGTCGGGCGCACCTCCATGCGGGTCACGCTCGAGATGTACGGAGAGGACCTCCAGAGCGGGCAGCGGCGGTTCTGCACGTCGGCGGAGTTCGTCTTCGTGGCGATGGGGGAGGACGGCAGGCCTTTCCCCGTGCCCCCCCTGCCCCGGGACTGAGTGGCTGTGAAGAAATCGTAGAAGGCGTCACGGCCCCCCCCGATGCGG
>CAZJJQ010000317.1:0-5245 GCA_964546345.1 uncultured Planctomycetales bacterium | reverse complement strand
CCGCCACGACGGCCGCCACCGCGACGAGCGCCCCCCCGAGCACCGTCAGCGCGAACGATCCCAACGCGATCGTCGCGCCCGGCCGCGGGTCCGGGTCGCAGGCGCACGCGACGGCCCGCGGCTTCGGCGGCGCGAGGATCCGCCGGTTGTACGCGATCACGGGATAGACGACGCCCGCAGCCCACCGCAGCGGCCCCCACGAGAGCAGCCGCGCGAGCCACGCGAGCCTCGAGCCCTCGAGCCACCACAGGAGCCCGTCCACGCCGCTGCGGAGCTCCTTCGTCGTCGGGTCCATCACCGCCAGCTCGTTGTGGGCCTGGCTCGCCGCGATGCGCTCGGCGTCCTCGCCCTCGAACGCCTGCGCGGCGCGCCGCGTCTCCTCGCCGCGTCGGGTCCATCGGAGGAGCCGCCGGCTCACGGCGATGCAGAGGGAGCAGTCCCCGTCGTACACGAGGATTCGGGGGGGCGGCGGGGGCCGGGTCGCGTCCACGTCGGGGACTCCGCGCGGCATGGGAACCGGCCCGTCCGGCGCGCGCCAGCGAATCCCGGTCGGCCCGCGGACGCGGAGCCGCGACCCCGGAACGATCGTGTCCGACACCCGTCGTACGGGGTGCCTCCCCCCGCCGCCCCCCACCTCCCCGGACGGGACCGTGCTCCTACTTCGGGGGGCCGCCGAGCCGCTCCAGGCGCAGGCGGGCGATGCCGTTGTCCTTGTCCCACGTCATGAGCCCGATGCCCGGACGGGGCAGCGCGGGGAGGTCGGCGCGGTCGATGGCCAGGGCCCCGTCCACCAGGAGCGAGAGTGTCCGCCCGCGGCGGACGAACCGCAGCACGTGCTCCGCCGACTTCGCGATGGGCGCCGTGCCGTGGAAGACGAGCCGATCGTACTCCTCGAGCCGCACGTTCACGCCCTCGCCGCCGCCCTGGACCAGGAACGTGTGCCCCGAGAGGCCGTCGTCCTTCTCCTCGCCGTTGAGCGTCACGGCGATGCGCGGCGCCCCCTCCCGTGGAAGGCGCACGACCACCTCGAGCGCGTAGTCCTCGAGCGTGGCGAGGTCCTTGTCCACCAGCCACACGAGGCCGCTCGGCGGGTCCTTGCTCACGAACGGCTGGATCTGGAACTTGCGCCAGGCCACGTTGCCCGGGGCGGTGCGGCGCAGGGCCTTCGCGTCCACCTCCCAGGTGCCGGCGGTCGGCCGCAGCTTCGCCTTGGGCACGGCCTTCAGCTTCTCGAAGTCGAGCGTGTAGAGCGGGTGCGGCTTCCCCTCGGGGGGCGCCGGGGGCACGTCCTTCGCCGGCGGGTCCACGAAGAGGAGGCCCTCGATCGGGGTGTGGTCGGCGTGCGCGACGCGGGCGGAGAAGCGCCACGCGCCGGAGCGGTTCGCGATCTTGAGCAGCAGTCGGTTGCGGCCCTTGTGCAGCGGGATCGGGGCCACGCGGTGGTCGCGGATCCAGCCGGTGGCCTCGTCCCACTTCTCGGCCATCTTCCCGTCGATCCAGACCGCCAGCATGTCGTCGAAGCCCACGCGGACCACGGCGTCCATCACGTCCGCGGGCACCTCGAGGTCGATGCACGCGTACGCCGCCGCGTCGTCGGGATAGCCCACGCCGTGCTCGAGGAGGTCGCAGAGGCCGTCGGGGGCCACCTTCGCGTCGCGCCAGCGCGCGGTCTGCGCGGGGTTGGGGTACTCGGCCGACTGGTCCAGCGAGCGCTCGGGCTCGAACACGGGGAAGATCGGGTTGCAGTCGCGTGCGTAGAACGGCAGGCACAGCTTCCACCGCGGCACGACGCCGAGCTCCTTGTAGAGCGCGTCGCGCGCCGCGATCTCACCGAGGCCCTCGCGCACCGCCGCGAGCCCGAACTTGCACAGATCGGCGAGCGCGCTCCGCGGGTAGCCCGCGATCACGCGCTCGAGGGGGTCGATGGCCGCGCTCCCGTAGCTCTGGTCGGCGTAGGCGAGGCCTTGACGCGCCAGGTCGAGCCACGTCTCGAGCTCGGCCCGGACGCGGTCGCGGTCGGCGGGCAGCAGCGGGAAGCGCCCGGCGGCGGTCTTGTCGAGCAGGTCGAACCCGAACTCCTTGCACCAGTGCCAGACGAAGTAACGGCACCGCTCCGACTCCCGCGGCTCGTCGATGGGGTCGCGGCGCAGTCGGCGGAAGAAGCTCCGCACCTTCGCCCACTCCCCCTGCCGCACGACCGCGTTCTTCTCGGTCATGGGCAGCAGCAGGAACCCGCAGGAGGGCCCGTACGACTGGATCCGCCAGTACCGGATCCGGCGCTCGAGGTAGTCGGCCTGCCACTGGGCGCGGTTGCTGCGGATCGCGGCGTCGCACTCCTCGGGGCGGCCCAGCGCGTCCAGGCAGAACGTGGCGCCGAAGTTCGCGATCCCCTCGACGAAGCCCGGGTAGAGCATCCCGACGTCGAACGCGCAGTGCGAGAGCTCGTGGTAGTGGAGCGTCCCCGCGATGGGTTTCGCGATGGCCTTGTTGCCGATGTCGATGCGCTTGCCGCCGCCGATGCCCCCGCCGAAGTCGAAGCGCTCCTTGTAGTAGATCGTCACGCGCTGCCCGTCCTCGGTGAGGTCGCGCCCCACGAGGTCGCACAGCATCACGCACGCGAGGTCCATGCGGATGCGGTCCTGCGGCGAGATCGTCTCGACGAACCCGCGCTCGCCGATGAAGACGAACTGGTGCGACACGCTGGTGCCCAGGTAGGTCCAGTGCGGGTCGTTCCACACCTGGTCGGCGGCCGCCCGCTGCTCGTCGGGGACGGCCGCGACGAGCGCCTTCCACAGCTCCGCGTGGAGCGCCCGCGCCCTGTCCTTCTGCTCCTGGGTCGCGACCCCCGAGTAGCCGAGCGAGGTGTACGCCCGGAGCGCGCTGCGGCCCTTGCCCGCGGCGGCGGCCTTCGCGGCCCGCTCGAAGGCGCCCGCCACGTCCGCGGGCGGGCCCTCGATCTCCTTCGCCTCCGCCTTCTCGGCGTCCGTGGGCTGCTCGCAGATCGCCTTCTCGAGGCGCTCGAGGTCCTTGCCCAACGCCTCGACGCGCGCCGTCGCGATCCCGTCGAGCCCCTTCAGCCGCGCGCGGAGCAGGTGCGCCGCGTGGAGCCACCCCTTGTTCTCGAACGCGACCGCCTTCTGCACCACGTCGCGGTCGCGCTCCTCCGCGATGCGTGCACGGACCGTCGCCCGCTCCTGCTCGTCCATCGGCCGCGCGGGCACCGACGGCAGCGCGAGCACCTCGTCGCGCATCGCGTACTTCACGTCGTAGCCGACGTCCTCCCGCAGCGCGGCGAAGTAGAGGCGCAGGGACTCCATCCCGTCCTTCGCCGCGGCCGCCTTGCGCGCCAGCGCCCACAGGGAGCCGTCGGCCGGGCACGGGATCGGGGGGGGCGCGGGGGGGACCCCGGCCTTGCCCTGCCCCTCGGCGGCGGCGGCCCCCCGCCCCCCGGCCGGGACCCCGAGGAGCGCGAGCCCCGCGAGGAGGAGGGCGCCCGTCGATCGGAGGCGGCGGGCGGGGCCGGTCGGTGCGCGCATCGTCCGCCAAGGGTACGTCGCCCATGCGCCGAGGGCGAGGGAGACGCATCGCCTCCCCGCGGGGGGGACCTCGGTCAGCGCGCGGTGCGCAGGCGCTGCTGCACGCGCCGGAGGTGCTCCTCGGCGCCGGGGCCGAGCCCGAAGTGCTGGGTGTTCGTCCCCCGGTGCTTCCCCTCGCCCCAGGTGGTCACGATCCGGATCATGGGGAAGCGAGGCCGTTCCTTCGCCGCGATCTCCTGCTCCGCGATCAACAGATCGACGAGATGCGCCACGTCCACCACCTTCGAGTGGCCGATCTGGAGGATCCCCGCGCCGACGTCCGCCCTGTCGCCGAAGGCGCCGCCGGACCCCCGATCGAGGACGAGCACCCGCACCGAGGCGTCGAGGCCCCGTGCGACACGCATCTCGTCGGTCACGTTGACGAGCCGTGCGCCGAGGACCACGAGGCCGCGCTTCGCGTCGCCCGGATCGATCGGCCGTGCGACGAGGAGGAGCTCGTCCACGTCGCCCGACAGCGTCGTGTCGATGCGGGCCTCGAGCTCGCGGTCGGCCAGGAAGCACCCGATCGTCACGGCCCCGTCGGCCAGCGCCTCCAGGGCGAACTTCCCGTCGGGCTCGGTCATCGCCGCACGCAGACGCGTAGGGTCGCCGTAGGTGGCGAGGACCTGGGTGCCGGCGAGGGCGCGGCCGGCGTCGTCCACGAGCCGCCCCCGGACCCGCCGCCCCCGGGAGAGGACGATGCGCAGCTCCTCGCGATCCGGCTCCGGCACCGTGCGGAGATCGAGCTTCAGGGTCGGCCGCATCGCCCCACTCAGGTCGGAGACGGTGAGCTGCGCGGCCGCGAGTGCCGTGCCGGGGGGCAGGACGCGGTCGGGCTCCGCGAGCGCCGAGACCGTGAACCGCCCCTCGAGACTCGTCTCCGTCATGAACCCGGACCCGAACGGCGAGTCGTTCGGTCCGGGCAGGAAGACGCTGACGCGCATCCCGGCCAGCGGATGGCCGTCGTCGTCCACGACCAAACCCTTCCAGGTCGCCAGCCGGGCCACCGTCACGATCAGGCGGAGCGTTTCTCCCGGTCGGGCCACGACGTCCGACTCGGGATCGGTTCCGTCGTCCGCGGCGCGGCGGAAGCCGCGGAACTGGAGTCCGGGCCCGTCCACCCACCCGTCGGAAAGCGGGATCGGCTCGGCCGTCGGGAGCTCGCCGGAGAAGGAGCCGTCGTGCCCCGTCTCGACGTGGAGCGTCAGAGGGGTCGCGCCGTACTGCTTGCGAAACGCCAGGTGGAGCTCGAGCCGCCGGATCGGGACGTTCGCCTCCGCGGTCACGACCGTTCCCTCGACGCGAGCCGTCCGTTGCTTTTGAGCCTCCGCCTCCGGCACGGGCTCGCCGGGCTTCGCGGGGAGGGCGCCGGGCGTGGGCCTCGGTGCGGGCGCGAGCCCGGGGGGAGGGAGCTGCGGCGGCGCCTTCGGTGCGGGGTCCGATGCGACGACGCCGTCCGGCTTCGGCTCCGAGTCCCGGGGGCGCCCAGCGACGAGCGCGACGACGGCCAGGACGATCGACCCGAGGCCCCAGAGGAAACGACGCGCTCGCATGCCGAGAGATCGTACCGGCCGTCGCTCGCGGCGGCAGCGGGGTCTCGCACATGCGAGTCCACTGCGCACGCCCCCGCCCGCCCCGGCCCCCCGCCCCGCCCTCGCCTCGGGCGCGCC
>CAZJJQ010000316.1:0-5248 GCA_964546345.1 uncultured Planctomycetales bacterium | reverse complement strand
GCCGCCGGCCGCGACGCGGTCGGCGGTGAGCTCGGCCGCCGCGCGAAGCGCTTCGCGCGACCCCGCGCGGAAGCGCTCGAGGTGCTCGCGCGCCGCGTCGAAGAACCGGTCGGCGAGGCCGCTCACGCGCGCCCGAGGGCCTTGCCCTTCGGCAGGGCGTCGAGGCGCGCCCGGACGTGGGCGACCACGCCCTCGAGCGGCACGAGCTCCATCGAGCCCGTGCGGCGCACCGTCACCTCGGCCTTGCCGTCCACGACGTGCTTGCCGATGGTCACCTGGACCGGGTAGCCCACGAGCTCGGCGTCCTTGAACTTGACGCCCGCGCTCGCGTCCTCCCGGTCGTCGAGGACCGTGTCGATCCCGGCGGCCTCGAGCGCGTCGTGGACCCGCTGGCCCGCCTCGCTCGCCATGGCGTCGTTGCTCCGCGCGAGGACCACGACGGCCTGGAACGGCGCGATGGCCGCCGGCCACACGATGCCCTTGTCGTCGTGGTTCTGCTCGATCGCCGCCGCCGCGATGCGCGACACGCCGATCCCGTAGCAGCCCATGACGTAGGGATGGCGCTTCCCGTCGGGCGCCAGGAAGCAGGCGTCCATGGCCTTGCTGTACTTCGTGCCGAGCTTGAACACGTGGCCCACCTCGATCCCGCGCGCCGTCTTGAGGAGCGCGGAGGACCGGGGCGAGAGGTCGCCGAACCGGGCGCGGCGCAGGTCCACGAACGGGGGCGTGGGGAAGTCGCGGCCGTGGTGGACGTCCAGCGCGTGGACCTCGGGCCGGTTGAGGCCGCACAGGAAGCCCTGGAGCGGCTCGACGCTCGTGTCCGCCACGAAGCGCAGGCCCGGGTGCTTCACCTCCAGCGGGCCGGCGTAGCCGGGCTCGCAGCCCGTGACGCGGCGCACCCGCGCCTCGTCCGCGAGCTCGAGGAACGTCGCGCCGAGGTGGTTCTTGAGCTTCACCTCGTTCACGTCCTGGTCGCCCCGCATGAGGACCGCGACGTCCACCTCGTCCTGGCCGATCACCGCCTTGTAGAGGATCGTCTTCACCATGCGCGCGGCCCCGAGGTCGGGGAACCGGCGGCACAGGTCCTCGACGGAGCGGTCGCCGGGCGTGGACTCGACGTGCATCGCGCGCGCGGGGCGCGGCTCGGGCGGCGTCACGGCCGACTCCGCCTTCTCCACGTTGGCGGCGTAGCCCGTCGTCTCGTCGTAGACGATCAGGTCCTCGCCGGTGGCGGCGGTGACCATGAACTCCTCGCTGCCCGTGCCGCCGATGTCGCCGGCGTCGGCCTGGACCGCGAGGAACTCGAGGCCGCAGCGCTCGAAGATCGAGACGTAGGCGGCGCGCATGCGGGCGTAGGACCGGTCGAGGCCGGCCTCGTCGGCGTCGAACGAGTACGCGTCCTTCATGATGAACTCGCGCCCGCGCATGAGGCCGAACCGCGGCCGGAACTCGTCCCGGAACTTCGTCTGGAGCTGGTAGAGGGTCTGGGGCAGCTGCTTGTAGGACCGCACGTTCGCCGCGACGAAGTCGGTGACGACCTCCTCGTGGGTGGGGCCGAGGCAGAATTCGCCCCCCTTGCGGTCCTTCAGCGTGAACATGATCCCCGACCGCACGTAGGTCTCGAGGCGCCCGCTGCGGCGCCACAGCTCGTGGGGCTGGAGCTGGGGCAGCAGGCACTCCTGGCCGCCCGCCCGGTCCATCTCCTCCCGCACGATGCGCGAGATCTTGCCGAGCGTGCGCCACAGCATGGGCCCGTAGACGTAGATGCCCGCGGCGGTCTTCTGGATGAGGCCCGCGCGCAGCATGAGCCGGTGGCTCGGCACCTCCGCCTCGGCGGGGGCCTCGCGGAGGGTCTGGAACAGGCACGTGGACAGGCGCATCGGAGGTCTCCGGAGCCCTCCCCGCGGGGGGCGGGGCGTGGGCGGTCGGGGCGACAGGGGCCAGCGGGACGAGCGGGGAGAAAGGGACTCGGGCGCGACGGGCGAGAGGACGGAGGGGGGCGAACGGGGGGGCGGGGGAGAGCGGAGGAGGGCGGACGGCCGGCTCGGCCGGGGCGCCGAGGATGCGAAGGGCGTCGCGTCCCGGCTCAGATCACCATGCGTTCGGGGTCGGTGCGCGGTCGGTTGTCGAGCAGCGGCGCCAGCTCGAATCCCTCCATCGGGAACGAAGGCTGCTGCCCGCGCACGAGCTCGGCGACGGCGCGGCCCGCGGCGGGCGCGTGCATGATCCCGTGGCCCGAGAAGCCGCTCGCGTGGAACAGCCCCCGCAGCCGGGGGTCGGCCGAGAGGATCGCCTTGTCGTCGGGGGTCACCTCGTAGTACCCGCACGCGACGTGCGCGACGCCCGCCTCGTCGGCGAGCCAGGGCATGCGCTCGGAGATGCGCGCGAGCACCTCGATCCCGTACTCGTCGATGCCGCGGCCGAAGCCGGGGTCGATCGCGTCCTGGGCCGCTTCGAGCGCCTCCGCGTCCTGCGGCGGGGGCGGGAAACGCTCGGATCCCTCGGGGCGCTTGGGCCGGTCGTCCCAGCCCATGAGGAGGCCGTTGCTCTCGGGGCGCGCGTACGCGCCGAGGTCGGCGACCACGAGGGGGAAGTGCCCGATCCGGCGCGACCGCAGCTGGGAGGTCACGTAGAGATACCGCTTCACCGCCACCACCGGGATCGGGCAGCCTGCGAGCTCGGCCACGGTGCGCGACCACCACCCCGCCGCCACCACCACCGCCCCGGTCTCGATCTTGTGGCGCCCCCCGACGGTCACCGAGCGGATCGCTCCGCCGCCGACGTCGAACCCCGTCACCCGGGCGCCCACGTGGAGGGTGGCCCCCTCGCGACGGGCCCCCTCGAGGAACCCCGCCGCGATCTCGGTCGGGCGCAGGAAACCGTCCGTCGGGCACCAGGTGCCCCCGACGAGGTCGGTGGTCTCGAAGACGCCGCCGAGGCCCGGCAGCCCGTCCACCTCGGCCGGCGTCAGCGCGCGCGCGTCGGTCACCCCCTCCGCCTGCTGCCACTCGACCCGGGTGCGCGCTGCCGCCATCGCCTCCGCCTCGGTGTAGAGGAAGAGATAGCCGTTCTGCACGAAGACCGGCGCCACCCCGAACGTCTCGGGGAATCGCTCGTACTCGCCCCTCGAGAAGAGGCTCATCTTCACGTGGGCGCGGTTGCTGAACTGCTGTCGGAACGCCGCGGCGCTCCGGCTCGTCGAGCCCGCGGCGACGGCCCGCGCCTCGAGCACCGCGACGGACAGGCCCTTCTCCTTCGCGAGGTACCAGGCGGTCGCCGCGCCCACGGCGCCGGCTCCGACGACGACGACGTCGGCCCGGCGGGGCAACGAGGAAGGGGAGGGAGCCATCGGCCGGGGTCCGCCGGAGGAGAGGACGGAAGGGGGGAGCAGGGTGGCTGAACCTACTCCCGCCCCGGTCCCCCCTCAAGTCGGCCGGGTAGCCCGTCGGGCCGCACCCGCGAAGCTCCGGCCGACCCCCGCGGTTCGAGGTCTTCCGATCTTCGGCCTGCGCGGGGCGGGGCTTCCTGGCGGTCGAGCACGAGGACTCGCCCCGGGGACCGCTTGAGGGAGGCGGCCCCTCCGAAGGATGGCGGGCCGCGACGGCCCGCCGACCTCCGTGACCTCAACGCGCCTCCCGGGGCGGGGCCGACGCCCGGCGCCGCGTGAGGGCTTGGGGCCAGCGGGGGCCGAAGAGGAGCAGGGCCAACGCCGTCAGCGCCGCGAAGCCAAGCGCCAGGGCAGGGGAGTCGAGCTCGAGGAGCCCATCCGCGTCCGGGATGGGTGGGGGCGCGGGGGAGGGAGACCCGCTCCCGGGGGCTGCTTCGGATGTCGGGGTCGGCAGAACGCCCAACCCGGGCCGCGGGGACCTCTCCCGCGACGGTGCGTCCGCGGGGGTGGAGAGTCCCTCGAGCGCCGGTGACAGCACGGAGACGCGCGGGTCGGCGGACGGACGCAGGGCCTCCTCGATCGCCTGCCGGAAGCCCTCCGTGCGGGGGAGGGGGCCTCCGTGGTGGTGCTCCGCGAGCCGCAACCAGGCGAGGGCCTGCGCGGGCTGGCCAGCCAAGAGGGCCAGCCGTGCGCCCGTCACGATCTCGAGGCGCCGGGACAACGAGCGCGCCGCCTCGGCGGAGAAGCCCGGGGACGTGAAGGCCAGCGAGAGGAACTCGAGCAGCTCGTCGGGGCGGTCCACCCCCATGGCGAAGGAGGCTCCGTCCAGGGCGAGCTGGAAGCCCCCGCGCCGATCGCCGTGGTCCCGCACCGCCGCACGGAACGCGGTGAACACCTCCTCCACGTTCTCCACGGGACGCAGGGCGGCGTCTCCCCGCTCCGTCAGCTGCCCGAAGGCGGCCCGGAGCCGCCACCCGACGCGGGCGACCGTCGCCGTGTCGTCGCGGCTCGAGGCGATGGCGGCGTCGATGTCGTGCAGCGCGCGCTCGCGGTCTCCCGCCGACCAGGCCTCCTCGGCGGCCCACGCCCCGGCGACGGCCCGCCCCGCGGGGGTGGTCCGCGCCCGGCGCTCCCCGAGCGCCGCCGCCTCCGCATGGCGCCCCACCGCCGCCAGCGCGTGCCGGCGGAGCCCCTCGCCGCGTTGGGCGACGTCTTCCCGCAGGCGCGCGCGGAGCTGCGGGCCCGGGTAGGCCTCGTCGCGGGGGTCGGGGGCGCCGGCGACGGCGTCGGCGCGCTCGAGTGCCTCGAGGACGCCCGTGGGGTCTCCGAGGTCGTTGCGGACGTCGGCGAGGTCGAGCCACAACAGCCCGGAGCGCGGGTCGTAGGGGGAGAACAGGGAGAGGGCCTCCTCGAGCAGGGCCCGTGCCCTCTCCGGCGCGACGCCCCGCCGGGCGAGCTCGGAGGCCGCGCCCGAGAGGAGCAGCGCACCCGTCTCGGTGCCGGCGCGCGCCCGTCCCGCAGCCACCATCTGCTCGACCCACGGCAGGAGGCTCGCGGACTCGTTCGTCCCCGGCCCCCGATGCAATCGCTCGAGCCAGGGGTCGATCGGGGCGCGATCAGGCGCGGCCGCGCCGTCGTCGGCGTCCGCGGTGCGCGCGGCGGGGAAGGTCGGTGCCCCCGTGGCGCCTTCGACCAGGGCCACCACCGCCAGGGCGGTTGCCGACCGCCGCCACCGGCCTCCCACCCGAGTCCGGGCAGGGGCCGCGTCGGCCCGCCTCACGGCGCCCCTCCCCCCGACGCTCCCGTGTCCGGCACCGGGGCCGTGGGCGTCCCCGGCGGCGCGGGCGTCACGGGCGTCCC
>CAZJJQ010000315.1:0-5250 GCA_964546345.1 uncultured Planctomycetales bacterium | reverse complement strand
CGACGGGCTTGGCCGGGACGGCGGCCACGGGCTTGACCGGGACGGGCGCGACCGGCTTGACGGGGATAGGGGCCACCGGACGTACCGCCTCCGCGGCCTTCCCGGGCCCCACCGGCGGAACGGGCGCTCCGGCGCGTCCGGGCACCACGGGCCGCACCGGCGCCACCGGGCTGCCCGGGGGCTTCGGCGGGATCGGCTTCGGAGACGGCGCGCCGGGTGCGGGCGGCTGGTTCGACGGATCGTCGGGCATCACGGGTCCGGAGCGCGTGGGAGGGCCCTTCACCTTACCGGGCGATGCGGGGCCCCGTCCATCGAGACCCGTGGGCGGCGGTTCGCTTCGGGACTGTCGGCCCGGTTGCGACGGCGAACGGGGCTATCCTGTCTGCAGACCGAGACGGAAGCGCGCAGCCGGCTTCCCCGCGCGATGTGCGGGGCCCCGGGCGTGGACGCCGAGGTCCTCTTCCAAGACCGGTCGCGATCGGGAGACGGGCGCCGCACGGCGTCCTCCCCGCATCGCCGACCGGTCCACGGAACGCGGCGCGTCCCGCGGCGTGCGCGTCAGTGGCCGTGGATCTCGAGGACGTGGTCGCGGTGGGAGAGGAGCCAGCTCGTGTTCTCGGCGAGGGCCGAGGCGCCGAGCGCACGGAGGATCTGCTGGGCCCGCAGGAGGTCCGCGGGAGTGCCGGCGTCGAGCCGCGCCTCGAGCTCGGCGCGCGCGCGACCGAACAGCTGGGACGCGTCGCGGTAGCCCTTGGCCGCGATCTCGAAGCCCTTCCAGCGCATCCACTGGTGGATCAGGCCTGCGCCCGCCAGCGCGAAGACGATGGCCACGAGCACGCCCGCGTGGGCCCGGTGCGCCCAGTCGTGAGGCAGCACCTCGAAGGCGGCCAGCGCCAGGAGCACCAGGAAGGACGCCGAGAGCCCTGCGGCGAGCCGGGTGGCCGCGTGGGCCCACCCCTCGAAGCGCCCCGCCTTCGCGTGGAACTCGTGGTGCTTGTCTCCGAACCAGCTCGCCTGGTGGATCACCCAGGAGTCGAGCGTCCGTCGGATGCGGGTCGCGTCCGGCGCGGTCGCGCGTCCGCGCGCGCACGCGGACAGCGCGTGCAGCCCTTTCATCGCCTGGCGGACCCACTCGAGCTCGTTGTGGTGCTGGGGGACGTAGTGGTCGCCCACCCAGTCGTCGAGGCCCGCGGTGGCCCAGGCCCCCTGCACGCGGAGCGCCTCCGCGAACGAGCGGTAGACGAGGTCCCGCTCCTCGACCTCGGCCTCACGCACGCCGCGGATCAGGCGGTACGCCCCGAAGGAGAGCGCCACGTAGGCCGCGAACAGGCCCCAGGCGTCGATCCAGACGTGCGAGTACCCCTCGAAGGTCAATACCGAGCCGATCACGAGCAGGAGGAGGAGGCGGGCGGCGTTCCCCATCTTCGTGCGATAGACCTGCCGCGAGAGCCCGTCCGCCGCGGCGTAGGTCGCCCGGTACGCCGACACCTCGTCGGGCGAGGCCTCCTCCGGCGCCGCGGCGGTCATGCCCTGGTCGGAGGCATCGCGGTTGAAGCCCTCGATCTGGCGGAAGACCTTCGTCGCGCGGTCCGAGTCCATCCGGCGCTCGAGGGCTGCGAGGTCCACGGCGGGGCGGTCCGCGCTCGCACGGGGCGTGGGGACGCGCAGCAGGAGCAGGCCGTCCGGCGCGTCGATGCAGTCGTCCTCGGGGGCGAAGGCGGGCGTGGACGCGCCCGTGAACCACTCCACCGAGTCGGTCGTGCCGCCCGGGGCGCCCGCCTGCCCGTTCCACAGCGCGAGCAGCACGTGGGAGTGCCACGCGAGGAACGCCGCCATGCGCTCGAACCGCGCCTCGGTGGTCCCTGCCGCCGCCGTGCCGCCCGGGGCGGCTCCCGGGAGGACCGCCCGGAAGCCCGCCCGCCGATGGAGCTCGTCGAACTCGGCGACGGACGCCTCACGGCTCGCGCACCCGGTGCCGTCGAACGTGGCCTTGTAGGCGGCCTCCTCCATCGGGAGGATCGTCGCGAGGTGCAGGCGGGCCCGCCCCCGGGCGAGCGCCTCGGGCTCTCCCTCGCGCGGGTCGAGGACGACGCGGGCCACCAGGCGGTCCGCGCCCTCCGCGAGGGAGCTGATCACGAGGATGGGCGTGCGGCGCGGCGACGCGTCGCCGTCCTTGCCGCCGAGCTCGAGCACCCGCACCAGAGCGCGCTCGACGTCCTCCCGAATGCGCCCGAGCTCGCGGGGGGCCGGATCGCGGTGCCCGGCGACGCCCACGACGAGGGGGACGAGGCCGTCGAAGTGGAGCAGGGGGGCGCGGGGGGGCGGCGGCTCGCGGTGCGCAGGCGGGTCGCGGTGCGTCGGCAGATCGCTCATCGCGGGCCTCCTTCGCGTGGGCGGATGCCCCCGCCGGTCCATCGTGCGTGCCCCTGACCCCGCGCGTCAAGCGGGCGCCGGGTCTCCCCACGGGTCGTCGCACGCCTCCCCCCGCGCCCCCCTCCTCCCGCGGAGCGCGGCCGGCGTCCCTCCCTCCCTCCCTCCGACCGGGTCGGCCTACGCCGGCGTCGGCGTGGGCACGTAGGCCTTCGGGCGGTGGTTCACCGGGCCCGAGCGGATCACGTTCGCGCGCAGGCCGTGGCCGATGATCTCCTCCGCGCGCTTGCCGTTCTCGACCATCTTCGCGACGTCGATCCCGGTGCTCACGCCCGACTCCTCGAGCAGGCAGACGAGGTCCTCGCTGCACGTGTTGCCCGTGAAGCCGTACTGGTACTTGTTGGCGCCCGTCGCGGGCTGGCCCCCGATGGCGCCGATGGAGGTGTCCACGTACTCGAGGCCCAGCTCGAGCGCCGCGAAGCTGTTCACGATGCCGTTGCCGCGCGTGTCGTGGAAGTGCGCGATGAAC
Organism: uncultured Planctomycetales bacterium; assembly: GCA_964546345.1. Lineage (GTDB taxonomy): Bacteria > Planctomycetota > PLA2 > PLA2 > JAEUHO01 > JAYTCP01. The sequence continues at coordinate 2,351 of CAZJJQ010000315.1, read as the reverse complement.
TTCGCCTTCGGCCAGCGCGCGGTCATCTCGCCGATGCGCTCGCGCACGACGATGGGGTTCGCGGCGCCGGTGGTGTCACCGAGCATGATCGTCTCGGCGCCTTCCTCGAGGTAGAAGCCCACGATGTCGAGGACCTTCGCCATCGGGACGTCGCCGTCGATGGGGCAGCCGTAGACGGTGCCCGCGCAGCCGATGGTCCGGATGCCGAGCGCCCGCGCACGGGCCATGATGGCGGCGTGTTCGCGCTTCGCCTCGTCGTGCTTCATGCGGAAGTTGACGAGGTTGTGCGCCTCGCTCGAGGAGATCATGAGGATGATCTCGTCCGCGCCGTAACCCTCCTTCTGGCAGAGCTCGAGGCGGTCGAAGCCCTTCGTGTTGGGCATGAGGACGACGTAGCTGACGCCGGGGCGGCGCGAGATCCCCTTCATGACCTCCACGCAGTCGGCGAACTGCGGGAGCAGCTTCGGGTGCGAGAAGCTCGTCACCTCGAGCTTGCGGACGCCGGAGTCGAGGATGCGGTCGATCATCTCGATCTTCTGCGCGGTCGGGATGACCTTCGGGATCGACTGCAGGCCGTCGCGCGCCCAGCACTCGCAGACCGTCACCTTCTTCGGCAGCGCCATGGTCGTCCTCCGGGGGCCCGGGGCCCCGGCCGCGCGGCGGCCGGGGCGTAGGGGAGCAGCCTACTTGACACGTCCGGATCGACGGGAGTCAATGACGCCCCGACGGACCCTGCGCCCGCCCTTCGCCGAGGAGGTCGTCATGGCCGATGCCTTCGATGCCCTGCGTCGTACGTCGCCCGCCACGGGCCCTCGCCCGGCGGGGTCCGGCCCCTCGGGCGCCCGCGTCGCCGACGTCGAGGCGCTCATCGCGCGTGCCCGCGGTCACGCGCTGGGCCTCGACTTCCTCCTGCGCGGCGCCCCCGACGCCGTGGCGATGACCTTCGGCGTCCACGCGTTCGTGGTGGACGCGGCCCGTGACCGCCTGGCCGCCGCACGCGAGCGGTCGGCCTCGGCCGGCCCGGCGCGGTAGGGGCGCCGGGCGCGACCGCCGTCAGCGCGTCGGCGGGAGACCGCGCGCCCAGCGCGCCTTCCACGCGTCGCGGTAGCGCCGGAAGAACACGTCCTCGCGCGCCTCGGGATAGAGATGCAGGCCGACCGCGGTGCGATCGCGCTTGCGCAGCTTGTCGAGCATCTCGGCAAGGGTGAGCACGCCGTACGGGTGGATGTAGACGCGGATCCCCTGGAAGACCGGATCCGCGAGGATCTCGCGCTCGCGCGCCGCGATGGCCGTCAGCCGGTCGCCCGTCACGAAGCGGCCGCGCGCCGTCTTGAGAAGATCGAGCAGCTCGCGCGTCTGCTCGGCTACGAACGGGGTCCCCCCGTGCCGGACCAGCGACTCCGCGGCCGCGGGGGTCACGGAGACGAACGTGAGGTTCTGGTTCGAGCGCGAGCGGCCCTCCTGGTCCATCAGGATGCCGGTGAGCCCGGGGAACGCCATCGCGCCGAGGCGCGCCAGGACGAGGCCGTGGTCCTCCGCGTCGTCGGACGGGCGCAGCACGAGCGCCCGCCACGGGTAGCCCGGCGCCGCGTCCATCGACTTGCCGATGGGCGTCTCGTGGAAGTACTCCACTTGCCCGATCGCGATCTCCTCGGGCCGGAACACCTCGTCGAACCACGCTGCGCCGTAGAGCTCGTACTGTCCCGCGTAGGCCGCGAGCGACTGCGCCACGTAGCACTCGGCGGAGGCGTCCTCGGTGTAGAACGCCTCGATCGCCGCCGAGGGCTTCCCCCGCGCCTGGTAGACCTTCCCCCGCTGCACCCAGGCCGACTCCGGCGGGTCCAGCGAGAAGATCTGCGCGTTCATCACGAGCCACTGGGGGAAGATGTAGTTCCCTCGCTCCTCGTTCGCGGCCAGCTTCGCCGTCGCGCGCTCGATCGCCGGCGCCATCAGGAACTGCCAGGCCCCGCGCGTCGCGAGCGAGTCGGCCAGGTCGGGGAGCGTCGCCGCGAACCGCGCCACGTCCTCCGCGCGGACGCCCGGCGGGAACGAGACGACGAGGTCCCCCGCGGCCTGGGCCTCCGCGAGCGTCTGCCGGCGGAACGGCGTGCCCGCCGTCACCGTGATGGAAGTGGCCGTCGGGCTCGACACGAACCTCCAGCCGAGGTGCTCGAGGAACGCCAGGTCGGCCCGCTGGGCCGGGGTCAGCACGCGCGCCAGGAGGCCCGCCAAGGGTTCGCCGGCCGGAGCCGGTGCCGGCGCACGCGCGGGGGCGGCGGCGGGAGGCACGAGCGGTCCGGGAGAAGTCGGGGGCGCCGGGGGCGGAGGGGGCGGCGGGGCTGGAGGGGGCT
>CAZJJQ010000314.1:0-5256 GCA_964546345.1 uncultured Planctomycetales bacterium | reverse complement strand
CGCGCCTCGCGCACCGGTCCCGGGTCCACGGCCGCCCGGCACCTGCCCGCCGCGCGCGGAGTTCCGGCCGTGGTGACGGTGCCATGCGCCGTGACGCTGCTTCCCGCCGGCGGTGACACCCCCGTGCTCCCGGGGTCGCGTGCCCGAGCCCGCGCCATGAGGTCCACGGGCGGAGGGGGTGGTAGGGTCGCCCCGTGGTCCTACGCACCCTTTCCTGCGCCCACGGTCCGGTGATCGGACGGTTCCCCGTGCCGGCGTCGAAGTCGCTCGCGCAGCGCGCGTTGGCGCTCGCGACGCTGGCCGAGGGGGAGAGCACGATCGTCACGCCGGGACCCACGCCCGACGACGTGGCCGGCTTCGCCGCCGCGCTCACCGCGCTCGGCGGCCGCCCGGTGACCCCCGGGGGGGCGGTGGAGGGCGCGTTCCGGGCGCACGGGCTCGGGACCTCGCGGGCCTCGGTCCGCTGTGACCTCGGGCGCAACGCCACCGGCCTGCGGCTCTCCCTCGCCCTCGCAGGCCTGCGCCCCGCCGGCGCCCGTACCCTCCTCACCGGGGACCGCCGCCTGCTCGAGCGGCCCCATCGCCCGCTCCTCCGCGCCCTCGGCTCGCTCGGCGGCCACGTCCGGCGCCGGCCGTCCGGCTCCCTCCGCGTCCTCGGCGCCCCGTGGACGCGCCACGCGCTCGGGCTCGACGCCTCGGGCTCGAGCCAGTACGCCAGCGCGCTCCTCCTCGCCGCGCCGCGCGCGGGAGGGCTCCGGCTCACCCTCCTCGGCGACCCGGTCTCCTCGAGCTACCTCGGGCTCACGCTCGCCGTCCTGCGGGCCTTCGAGGTGCCCGTCGAGCAGGACGGCGCCACGACCACGGTGCTCCCCTGCGCGCCGCAGGGACGACGGTTCGTGGTCGAGCCGGACGCCAGCAGCGCCGCGGTGTGGTGGACGGTGGCCGCGCTGACCGGCGGCCGCGTCTCGGTCCCCGGGCTGCCGCGCGCGACCGCCCAGCCGGACGCGGCGCTCCTCGGCCTGCTCGAGCGCATGGGGGCCCGCGTGGACGGCGCCCCGACGGAGGACGCGGTCGTCTCGGGGCCGGCGGACGGCGCGCTCGTGGGCGGCGGCGACGTGGACCTGCGCGCGTCCCCCGACCTGGCGCCGCTGGTCGCCGTGCTCGCGGCCCGCGCGCAGGGGATCACGCGCGTCGTGCGGGCGGAGCACCTCCGCGGGAAGGAGTCGGACCGGGTCGCCACGGTCGTCGCGGCGCTCCGGGCCTGCGCCGTGAAGGCCGAGCCCACGGCCGACGGCTTCGTCGTGGAAGGGGGGGGCGCGCGGGGGGGGAGGGTCGAGGTCGCGGGCGACCACCGCATCGCGCTCGCCTTCGGGGCGCTGGCCCTCGTGGTCGAGGGCGTGGTGCTCGCCGGCGCCGAGGCCGTCTCGAAGTCGTGGCCCGGAGGGCTCGACCGGCTCGCCGAGGCCGCCGGGGCGCCGCGAGGGGATCCCGTCGCCCGACCGTAGAATCCGGCCTTCCCTCCCTCGGAGTCCGCCCCGGATGACGCGCCGCGCGCCCCGCCGCCTCCCTCTCGGGGGGACCCTCCTCCTGCTCCTCGTCTCGGCCCTGGGGGCCCGGACCGCGCTCGCCGACCCCCCCGAGGAGCCGTGGGCCCGGAGCATCCGGGAGGGGATCGTCAGCCAGGATCGGGAGCTCGCGCGCTCGTCGGCCGACGCGATCGTCCGGCGCCTCGCGAGCCGCGCCGGCCGCCAGAGCGACGTCGTGAGCCTCTACCTCCTCGGGCGCGCCTACGGCAAGCAGGGCGACACGGCCTCCGCCTTCGACACCTACGCGGAGGTCCTCCGGCTGGAGCCCCGGTGCTGGTTCGCCTGGCGCGACCGGGGCGTCCTGCGGGCCCTCAAGGGGGACAAGGCCGGCGCGGAGGCCGACCTCAAGCAGGCCGCGAGCCTGCGCCTGGGCTACGTGGACGCCCTCGAGCCCCTCGGCATGCTGCTCTTCGAGGCGAAGCGCTACGACGAGGCGATCCGCTACCTCTCGGCCGCGGTGGACGCCGCGCCCGGGCTCGATCGCGCCCGCCTGAAGATCGTGGAGGCCCAGCTCGAGGCGCATCGCCCCGACGACGCCCTCCGCTCCCTGGACGTGTTGCTCTCCAAGACGCCGAACGACCCGAGCCTCCGCCACGTCCGCGGCCGCATCCTCGTGGAGAAGCAGGACTACGCCGGGGCGCAGCGCATCTTCAAGCAGCTCGCCACCGAGAACCCCGACGCCGTCCTGCCGCTCCGGGCGTGGCTCGACGCCGCGGCGCGCGCGAAGGACGTGGACCCGGAGGACGGCATCTGGGTGCTCGAGCGGCTCCGCCGCATCGCGCGCACGCCCGAGGAGAAGCGCAAGCTCGGCGACCAGATCGACGCCATGCGCCGGGCCGGCGGGAGCAAGGGCGGGCCGGGCCCCTCGGCGCCCCAGGGCCCTCCGACCCCGGAGGTCCTCGCGCGCGCGCTGCGCGCGCCCGAGGCCGCTGCGCGGCTCGCGGCCCTTCACTACGTCCTCCGTTCGCCGAAGGAGGTCTCCGAGGTCAAGGGCGACCTCCTGCTCGCCCTGGTCGAGCGCCTCGACCCGGCGCGCGAGCCCGATCCCGCCGCCCGCATCCTCGCCCTCGCCGTGCTCGAACGGTATCCCTCCCCCGAGTTCGCCGTGCTCCTGCGGGCGTCCCTGCGCGACGAGGACCCCAACGTGCGGTGCAAGGCGGCCGACGTCCTGGGCTCCGTGGGCAACCCCCTCGCCGTGGCGTCCCTCATGCGGCTCGCCACCGGCGCCGACCTCGCGCTCGCGACCTCCGCGCGCATCGCGATCTACGAGATCGCGAAGGTGAACGCGCCCCTCGCCGAGGAGGACCCGTCCTCCCAGGCGGCCGCCTTCAAGGCCTGGTGGGCGACGGCGCGCGCCCAGGAGCTCAAGCTCGCCGCGATGGACGCGGTGTTCACCGCGGCCGACCGCCGGCCCGACGAGCTGCTCTTCCCGTTCGCGCTCGACGACGACCCCGCGGTCTGGAGCGCGGCGTGGCGGCACCTCGCGCGCCTCGTCCCCCTCGTCAAGGGCACCACGCCCCGCGACCTCTGGATGAAGCGCCTGCCGACGTTCTCCGACGCGGCCCTCGTGCCCGAGCGCCGCGAGGCCTTCCTGGACGCCATGACGACCTGGTGGCTGGAGCGTCCCCAGGGGTGAGCTCCCCGCGCCCCGCGCCGTCTTCGAGCACCTCCTTCGCCCGTGACGGAGCCTTCGACTCCCTCCCTCCTCTGCGTTCCCGTCCGACCCCGGAGCCTCCCGTGCGACGAGCCCTCCCGCGCCCCCGGTCCGTGCTGCTCGCGCTCGTGCTCGCGGCGCCTCTCTGCGCCGGGGTGGGGACGACCTCGGCGCGCGTCGCCCTCGCGGAGGACGCGCCCTGGGAGAAGGAGGTCGAGCGCGCGGTGGCCGAGCAGAACGGCGAGCTCGAGCGGGCCAAGCAGCAGAAGAGCCTCGTCCCCGTCGTCCGCAAGTACACGAACCGGGTCGATCGCGACCCGAGCGCGCTCTCCCACTTCCTCCTGGGCCGCGCGCACTACTACGACGGCAATCCCGTCGCGGCGCGGCAGCAGATGGACCAGGCCCTCGCGGCCGACCCGCGCTTCTACTTCGCGCACGTCAAGATCGCGCAGCTCCTCGTCGAGCTGAAGAACCGCCCCGAGGCCCAGGCCCACCTCGAGACCGTGCTGACGCAGAAGCCGGGCCAGCCCGAGGCCCTCGAGCTGCTCGCCGCCCTCGCCACCGAGGCCAAGGACTGGCCGCGCGCGCGGCGCCTGCTCGAGGAGCGGCTCTCGCGGGACCCGGGCGACCTCGAGATCCGGCGCAACCTCGTGGTCGTGCACCTCCAGAGCCGCGACTGGGACGCCGCGCTGCGCGAGCTCCGCGCCCTCCGCGGGCGGGAGCCCGAGAACCGCACCTACCGCTTCATGGAGGGCATCGCCCTCAACGGCAAGGGGGAGTACGACGCGGCGGCGAAGGTCCTCGAGGAGGTGGCCCGGGACGCGACCGGTCCCGCCGCCCTCGACGTCCTCCAGGCCCTGCGCCAGATCTACGCGCGCAGGGGCGACTGGCAGCGCGTCCGCGCCACCATCGAGCGGAGCATGCCCTACCTGTCCGAGGCCGAGCGGAAGGAGGCGCAGGCCGCCATCGACCGCCTCAAGCAGGGCCCGCCGTCGGCCTCCACGACGGCTTCGCCGACGGACGCCCCGTCCGGCAAGCCCGAGATCTCCTGGTCGGAGGTGATCCGCGCCGCCGACGCGCCCGACGTCGCCCTGCGCCGGAACGCCCTGCGGGCGCTGCACGAGGGGTGCTCGCTCGGCTACGTGAAGGAGATGCCGGGCTCCGTGCTCCGGCGCATCGCCTACGAGACCGAGCCCGACCCGGAGTGCCGGAAGTGGGTCGTCAAGATCCTCGGCACCCTGGACCGCCCGCGTTCGATCCCCCTGCTGCGGCTCGCGCTGTCCGACGAGGACGCGGACGTCCGCATGCTGGCCGCCGAGACCATGGGCGAGACGGGGCAGCCCGCATGCGTCGCCTACCTGCTCCCGTACGCCGCCACCGACTCCCTCTCCCAGGTCGAGTACGAGGTCGTGCGGTCCGCGCTCGCTCGGCTGACGGGGTTCATCGACCTCCCGCCGGGGCAGGCCGGCGTCTCGACGCCCGCCGAGGTGGCGGCCTCGCGGGAGGCTTGGCGCCGCTGGCGGCTGTCCGACGACTCGAAGGACGTCAAGCTGCGCGCGATCGCGCAGATGATCGAGTTCAAGGAGATGTACGCCGAGCGGTTCCTCTACGACTTCGTGCTCGACCCCTCCTTCGAGGTCATGTCCGAGGCGTACCGGCGGATGCGCGACGCCGTGCGCCGCGAGGGGCGCGACCCGGTCGAGAAGAAGGTCTTCCCGAAGTTCCCCGCCGTGCCCGACGCCGAGGTCACCCGGCCCGCGATGCGCAGCCTCCAGGAGCGGGTGGCCGCCTGGTGGGCCGACTGGATCGCGGAGCGCCGCGCGTTCCAGCGCACCCGGAGCGGCGGCACGCCGCCTCCGACCCCGCCCGGTCCCACGCCGGGCGCGCCGGCCGGATCCCGGTAGCGCAGGCCGGCCGCGCGGGGTCCGTCCCGGGCGGACCGCCGCAGCCCCGACACCGGATCCGTCTCCCCGTGCGGCCCCCCCGGCCCCCCCCCGCCGCCCCGGGGGGGCCCCC
>CAZJJQ010000313.1:0-5275 GCA_964546345.1 uncultured Planctomycetales bacterium | reverse complement strand
CGGATCACCCTCGACGAGCGCCCCGCGATCCTGCGCCCCGAGATGGGCGCGCGCGTGACGTTCCTCGCCAAGGGCACCCCGGCCGCGCCCGCGGCCGGGCCCGCGCGCCCGCGGGTCGCGCGCGCCGCCGTCACCCAGCGCGACGGCAAGGACGTCGTGTTCGTGCTCGCCGACGGCGCCGTCCGCGTCGTGCCCGTGACGCTCGGCGAAGAGGCGGCCGGCGCGGTCGAGGTCCTCTCGGGCCTCGTCGGCGGCGAACGCGTCGTGACGGCGCCCGGCGCGGCGCTCTCGAACGGGTCGAAGGTCCGCACGAAGGAGTCCCGATGAGCCCCGAGCCCGCGAGCCCCCCCCTCGTCTCCATGCGGGGCGTGGTCCGCAAGTACCGCAAGGGCGGCGAGGACCTCGTCGTCCTCCACGGCCTCGATCTCGACATCGCCAAGGGCGAGTTCCTCGCGCTCATGGGCCCCTCCGGCTCGGGCAAGTCCACCATCCTCAACCTGCTCGGCGGCCTCGACCGGGCGGACGAGGGCACGATCCTCATCGAGGGCGTCGAGATCTCCTCGCTGTCCCCCGACGAGCTGGCGGGGTGGCGTGCCCGGCACGTCGGCTTCGTGTTCCAGGCCTTCAACCTGATCCCCGTGCTGACCGCGCTCGAGAACGTCGAGCTGCCGCTGCTCCTCACGCCCCTCTCCCGGCGTCAGCGCCGCGAGCAGGCGGAGTACGCCCTCGAGATCGTGGGCCTGAAGGACCGCATGGACCACCGTCCGAAGCAGCTCTCGGGCGGCCAGGAGCAGCGCGTCGCCATCGCCCGCGCCATGGCCACGGACCCCACCATGATCCTCGCCGACGAGCCCACCGGCGACCTCGACCGGCACAGCGCGGACGCCGTCCTCGACATCCTGTCCCGGCTCGTGAGCGAGAACGGCAAGACCATCGCGATGGTCACGCACGACCCCGCGGCCGCGGCGCACGCGTCTCGGCAGCTCCACCTCGAGAAGGGCGAGCTCGTGCACGACGTGCCCGGCGCCGGGGCCTCCCGCCCGTGAGCCTCCTCCGGCTGGTCCGGCGCAACCTGATGCGCCACCCGATCCGGTCGTTCCTGACCTTCGGCTTCGCGGTGCTGGCGCTCTACCTGCTGGTGTTCCTGCGCTCCGCGGTGACCACGCTCGACGCGGCGCTGAAGAGCGCGGCGAAGAACCGCGTGGTGGTGCAGAGCGCGACGAGCCTCTTCGTCTACATGCCCTACTCGTACCGCGGCAAGATCGAGGGGATCCCGGGGGTCGAGTCCACCGGACCGTGGAACTGGATCGGGGGCTTCTACCAGGACGAGCGCAACCGCTTCGCGCAGTTCTCGGTGGACATGAAGACGGTGATCGCCCAGTACCCCGAGCTCGTGATCCGCGAGGGGAGCGTGGACGACCTGATGGCCGACCGCGAGGGCGTGCTGATCGGGTCGGACCTCGCCGCGCAGTTCGGCTGGAAGCTCGGCGACCGGGTGCCGATCCTCCAGACGATCTACGCCCGGGAGAAGGGCGAGGCGTGGGCGTTCAACGTGCGGGCGATCTACAAGTCCACGAACCCCGCGTTCGACGACAAGACGATGTTCCTCCACTGGGCCTACTTCGAGGAGAAGCAGCGCGCGATGCGGGCGCAGGGGTACGGCTCTCCCGGGCAGGACGTCGGCATCTGGATGACCAAGGTGAAGGACGGCTGGTCGGCGGAGAGCGTGATCGCCGCCGTGGACCGGATGTTCGAGGGGGGCCCGCAGAAGACCTCCACCCAGACCGAGGCCGCGTTCCAGGCCCAGTTCGCGTCGATGCTCGGCAACCTGCCGACCTTCCTCGGCTGGATCGGCGGCGCGATCCTCGTCGCCATCTTCTTCTCCGTGCTGAACACGAACGGGATGGCCGCCCGCGAGCGCTCGCGCGACGTCGGCGTCCTGAAGGCCCTCGGCTTCAAGGACCGCCTGGCCTCCGGGATGCTGCTCCTCGAGTCCATGCTCCTCATCGGCGGAGGGGGGCTGCTCGGCGTCGGCCTCGCGTGGCTCTCGGTGCCCGTGTTCCGGCGCCTGTTCGGGATCCTGTTCCCCAACTACCACATCGACGCCGCGACCGTGGGGCTCGGCCTCGTGACCGCGATCGGCATCGGGCTCCTCGGGGGCCTGATCCCCGCGCTCCGCCTCGGGCGCCTGCGCACCGTGGACGTGCTGCGGGAGGGGGCCTGACCATGAAGCTCGTCCCCCTGCGCTACCCGTTCCGGAGCCTCTTCGTCCGCCTGGGGCCCACGCTGTTCTCGGCGTTCGGCATCGGCCTCACCGTCGCGGTCCTCGGCGGGGTCCTCGCCCTGCGCGAGGGGTTCTCGGCCACGCTGGCCGAGAACGGCCGGGACGACGTCGCGGTCTACCTCCGGCCGGGCGCCACGAGCGAGGGCGAGAGCGTGGTCCGTTACCCGGACGACGCCGCCATCCTCAAGACCCGCCCGGAGGTCGCGCTCGACGCGGACGGCCGGCCGCTCGCGGCGATCGAGAGCTACCTCGGGGTCAAGCTCGAGAAGCTCGACGGCACCGGCACGACGATCGTCACGGTGCGGGGCGTCGAGGCCGCCTCGTTCGCGATCCACGGCGCACGCCTGCGGATCGTGGAGGGCCGGCCCCTGACGCTCGGCGCGGACGAGCTGATCGTCGGCGCGCCGCTCTCCCGCCGGATGAAGGGCTGCCAGGTGGGGGGCACCGTGACGCTCAACGTCACCCCCTTCAAGGTGGTGGGGATCTTCGAGCACGAGGGCGGCTACCAGTCCGAGCTCTGGGGCGACGTGGAGCGGATCACCTCGGCCACGCAGCGGCCCTTCCGCCAGCGCGTGATCGCGCAGATGAAGCCCGGGACGGATCCGGCGCAGGTGGCCGCCTCCCTCGCGACCGACAAGCGCCTGCCCGTCGAGATGAAGACGGAGCGCGCCTACTTCCGCTCGCAGACCACCGCGAACAGCGGTCTGCTGATGCTCCTCGCCACGATCCTGACCTCGCTCATGGGCACCGCGGCCGTGCTCGGCGCCGTGAACACCATGCTCGCCTCCCTCGGCGCGCGCACCCGCGAGGTGGGCATCCTCATGTCCATCGGCTACCGCAGCGTCCCGGTGTTCCTCTCGTTCCTGCTCGAGGCGGCGTTCATCGGCGCGCTCGGCGGGGTGCTCGGCTGCCTGATCGTGCTGCCGCTGAACGGCATCGAGACCAGCACGACGAACTGGAACACCTTCACGGAGGCGGCCTTCGCCTTCCGGGTGACGCCCGCGCTGCTCGCGCGCTCGGTGTTCCTGGCGGTGGTGCTCGGGCTCCTCGGCGGCGCGATCCCGGCCTGGCGCGCCTCGCGCATGCTGCCGACGGAGGCCCTGCGGCGCCTGTAGCCTCGCCCCGCCTCGCCTCGCTTCCGGGCCTCCGTCCCCTATGGGCCTGCGGCCCAGGCACCCGACCTCCACCCGCGGTACCCTGTCCCCATGTCCACGCCCCGCGACCACACGCCCTACCAGCAGAAGATCATCCAGCGGTACTACCGCAACCAGGGCGCGATCCGCGAGCAGTCCCTCGCCGATCTCGTGAGCGACCTGTACCTCGCGACCACCGAGGCCAAGAAGGCCGCCCTGTGGAAGCGGGCTGCGACCCTGCTCGAAGGGCTCGGCGTGCCCGAGTCGCGTCGCCTCGGGATCCTCGAGCGCAAGGACGTGAAGCAGCTGGCCGAGCTGGCCGCCAAGCCGTTCCAGTCCGATCGCAAGGACGACTGGAAGCGCGACGCGAAGGAAGACCGCCGCGGCGGCTGAACCCCTCGCCCCCGGCCGCGGGGGCCGGACTACCCCCAGCGGGTGAAGGCCCGGAGGATGTCGAGGGTCGCCGACACCTCCGGCGTCTCCGCCCCGGTCTCCCCGTCCATCCCCTCGCCGCGGATCGTGGTCCGGAGCAGGGTGAGGAGCGCCTCCGCGGCGCCCGGGACCTTGCGCCGGAAGCGCCACGCGAGCCCGACCGCCTTCGTGAGCGGGTCGTCGGTCTCGGCGGCGAACCCCGCCCAGGCGTCGATCGGCAGGCTCGCGGGCGGCCGCTCGGACATGACGCACCCGTAGAGCAGCTGCATGCGCACCATGCGGGGCGGGTCCGCGTCCCAGACCTCGGCCATGCGCGGGAGCGCGCTCTCGTCGCCGTGCACCCAGCGGGTGAGGAGGCCGTTCGCGTAGAGGAGCGCGATCCACTCGGAGGCGGGGGCGGAGAGCGTGGCCATCACCCGTTCCCGCGCCTCGGGCCGCTCGGCCAGGGCGAGCCCCACGTCGAGGCTGTCGCGCAGGAGCTTCGAGATGGGGTCGTTCCCCGTGATCTCGGCCCGCGCGCTCTCGAGGCCCGCCACGGCGCGCGGGTCGCCGGAGACGCCGAGGACGCGCACCACCTGCTGCCAGGTGGGGCGGCGGTCCTCGCGCCAGGAGGACCTCAGCACGTCCAGCAGGAACGGCACCTCCTCGAGCCGCTCGGCGCTCGTGAGCAGGATCGCCGCCGCCGCGCGGAACTCGCGGAGCTCCTTGCGTCGGGCGAGCGCCTCGCCGAGCGCCGTGGACGCCGGGCTGCCGGGCGAACGGATCGCGGGCATGAACATCCCGATGATCCCGTTCGTCGGGAGCTTCGAGACGACCCGCTCGAGCTCCTCCCGCGCTCCGGGCGCGCCCGCCTCGATCCGGGCCTGGATGGTCCTCGTGAACAGCCAGGTCACGAGCGACGGGTCGGTGCGATACGAGCCGAGGGTCTCGAGGAGGAGGTCGGCCAGCCGCTTCGGCGCGCCCGGGAGCGTCGCGAACCCCGGGGTCCCTGCCGCGACGTCCACGGCCGCAGCCGGCCGGCCGAGCCGCGCCAGCGCTTCGATCGCGAACCACCGCGCTTCGAGGTCGCCCCCGTAGCGCGCCAGGTAGTCGTCGAGCTCGCGCGCGATCTCGGCGCCCTCGGTCGGCGAGCCCCACCGGGTCCGCACCGAGGCCTCGATCGCCTTGCGTCCGCCCCCGAAGCCGACGGTGGTCAGCCCCACGAGCGCCCCCGCGACGACGAGCGGCGGCAGCAGGCGGGAGACGGAGAGTCGGGGCGACGGCACGCGGGGCTCCAGGAGGCCGTGCGCAGCATCCCCGCCCGTGCCGGGGCGTCCACCGAAAGCCGGGGGCCGCACGGCGGACCGGCCCCCGCCGCCCCCAGCATTCCCGGCTCGGCTCGCCCCGCCGCATGTCCGCGACGGCCCGAACCGGGGCGTGGCCGCCC
>CAZJJQ010000312.1:0-5281 GCA_964546345.1 uncultured Planctomycetales bacterium | reverse complement strand
GGCCCGAAGACGGGCCCGGGCTTCGCGACGGAGGGGTGGATCCCGGGCCGAGACGCGTGGTTCGAGTGGCGCGGGGCGGGCGCGGAGCGTCGGCTCGTCGAGGTGGACGCCGAGACCGGGACCGAGCGCACGATCGTCACGACGGCGGCGCTGGCCGCCGCGACGAAGGAAGAGAAGGCCTGGCCCGAGTCGCGGATGGCGGGCATCGGGCGCGCGGGCCCGCCGGGCGTGCTCCCGAGCGAGGACGGACGCGCGGTGTTCGTCGCCCATCGCGGCGACGTGGTGCGCGTGGACGTCGCGAGCGGCGCCGTCGTGCGCATGACGCGGACCACCGAGCCGATCTCGGACGTGCGTCCGTCGCCCGACGGACGGGCGATCACGTTCGTGCGGGCGCACGACCTGTGGGCGGCGGTCGTCGAGGACGGCCGGGCGCGCACGGTGCGCCTGACGAGCGGGGGGAGCGAGCTGCGGCGCAACGGCGAGCTCGACTGGCTCTACCCCGAGGAGCTCGACGCGAAGACGGCCGCGTGGTGGTCGCCCGACGCGTCGCGCGTGGCGTACCTCGCGCTCGACGAGACGGAGGTCCCGCGCTTCCCGCTGGTGGCGTACGAGGAGACCGGCGGCAGCGTGCGCTGGCTGCAGTACCCGAAGGCGGGCGATCCGAACCCGGTGCCGAGCGTGCACGTGGTGGGCCTCGACGGCGCGGCGCCGGTGACGCTCGACCTGGGCCCCGACCGCGACGTGTACGTGCCCTGGGCCACGTGGTGGCCGGACGCGAGCAAGGTCGCCGTCGCGATCCTCGACCGCGCGCAGACGCGCTTCGAGCTGCGGCTGTACGACCCCAAGGGCGGCCCTGGCACGCCGTTCCTCGTCGAGACCGACGCGCACTGGGTGGACGTGCCCCTGCCGCCGCGGTTCCTCGCGACGCGCAAGGCGTTCGTGTGGACGAGCCGGCGCGACGGGTTCTGGCGCCACTGGCTGGTGCCGCTCGACGGTGGCGCGCCCCGCGCGCTCACGCCCGCGGGCGTGGACGTGGAGGGCGGGCCCGTCGCGATCGACGAGGCCGCCGGCACGATCTGGTGGAGCGCGCCGTCGGCGGACCTCTGGCACGACGTGATCTGGAAGGCGCCCCTCGAAGGCGGCGAGCCCGTGGCGTTCACGGACGACACGCGGTCCCACGACGTGTCGGGCAGCCCGACGGGCCGGTACCTCGTAGACACCGCGTCGCGCCTCGGCACGCCCCGCGCGACGGTCCTGCGACGCGCCGACGGGAGCGAGGTCCGCGGCCTCGCGAACGAGGCGACGCCGGCCTGGGCCGAGCTCGACCTCGAGGAGCCCGAGCTCGTCCGCGTCCCCGGGCCGGAGGGCACGCAGGGCCTCGACCTCCCCGCGCTCGTCTTCGGCGGGCGAGGGCTCGACCCCGCGCGCCCGCGCCCCGTCGTCGTGCACACCTACGGCGGCCCCGGCGCGCGGCTGACGAAGGACGCGTTCGGCGGCGGGCACCTGCTCGAGCACCTGCTCGCGCGCGAGGGCTACGTCGTCCTCGTGGTGGACGGGCGCGGCTCCGGCGGGCGCGGCAAGGCCTTCGAGACCGTGATCCACCGCCGGCTCGGCGAGGTCGAGGTCGAGGACCAGGCCCGCGCCGTGCGCTGGCTCGCGCGGCGCCCGGGCGTCGACGGCACGCGCGTCGGCATCTGGGGCTGGTCGTACGGCGGCTTCATGGCGTGCTCGGCCCTCGTGCGCGCGCCCGACGTCTTCCGCGCGGCGGTCGCCGTCGCCTCCGTGACCGACTGGCGCCTCTACGACACGATCTACACCGAGCGTTACATGGACCGCCCGCAGGAGAACGCCGAGGGCTACAGGACGACGGCCCCGGCCCTCCGCGCCGCCGAGGTGCGCGGCGCCCTGCTGCTCTGCCACGGCCTCGCCGACGACAACGTGCACGCACAGAACACGCTCCGCATGTCGGAGGCGATGCTCCAGGCGGGCAAGCGCTGCGACGTCGCCCTCTACGCGCACCGCGCGCACGGGATCGAGGGCGAGAAGGCGCACCTCGACCTGTTCGGCAGGCTCGTCGCGCACTTCCGGCGGCATCTGCTCGACGCGCCGGCGGACGGCAAGTAGGCGGCGGGGGCGGGAAGGCCCGGCGGCGCCGCGGGAACGTGGCCCCGTGGACCGGCGCGGCCCGCGCCGGGAGGAGGGGGGCGGCGGGGGGAGGAGGGCGCGGAAAGGCCCCGAGCCCTCGACCGTCGCCTACTCGGGCAAACCCCAGAGCACCCAGGCGGCCCAGTACTTGGGGTCCTTCCAGGACGCGTAGCGCGGGTTCGTCGCGAACGCGGCCTGGGCCTGACGAAGGGCTTCAGCGGCCGGGGAAGGGAAGCCCGTCTGCCTCGCGCGGTCGAAGGCCGCGTAGAACTCCCGGAGGAACTCCCCGGTGGCGGCGTCCGAAACCGGCCACACGCTACCAAGCACACGCGGGGCCCCGGCCGCGAGGAACGCGCGAGAGAGGGCAAGAACTCCCGTGCCTCCGAGGGACACCCCCTTCGCGGTGTCGCAGCCGCCCAGCACGACCAGCCCCAGGCGATCCTGCACCCGGAGAGCTCCGAGCTCTCGAATCGACACGTGACCATCTTCGACGTCGTCGGGCACGAGCAGCAGGGCCGTTCGGGTCGGATCGAGCGGATCGAGGCGCGTGTGGCAGGACACGTGCAGCACGTCGAAGGGGTCCACCTGTCGCGCGCACAACTCACGGAACCTGGACTCCGTCGCAGCAGGTCCGGAGTAGATCTCTCCCTGGATCCACTGAGCCTCCCCCGCGGCGCCGGGGAGTCGACCGGCTCGCACCTCATCCGCAAGGACCGCCGCGGTCCGCAACGGCCCCGCAGGCATCGGGACAGGGCGGTGCGCCAGCCAGGAGACGCCC
This sequence comes from uncultured Planctomycetales bacterium, assembly GCA_964546345.1. Taxonomy (GTDB): domain Bacteria; phylum Planctomycetota; class PLA2; order PLA2; family JAEUHO01; genus JAYTCP01. The sequence goes on along the minus strand of CAZJJQ010000312.1, from coordinate 2,358 downwards.
TCGACCAGGTGCACGTGGAGAGCGGGGAACATCGCTGCGAACGGCAGATCGCTGCAGGCCGGATCCGGGGAGAGGAGCAGCGTCCGAACGCCGGCAGCGGGCTGCCACCCTCCCACCGCCCACGATCGACAGGCATCCACCTCCGAGGCGGGGGGGCGCTGCTCCGAGTCCAGACGTGGGCTCAGGATCAGACGCACACCCGCCCCATCAGCGACGACCAGCACCCGCGAGTTCGGAACGCTCCCCAGCGAGACGAAGGCCTCACCCTGCCGCAGCAGATCTCGAGGGGACGATGAGCCCGATGCGTCCAACGATCCGCCGCCAGTGCTTCGGATCCGACGTAGCTGGCTCGCCGCGCTATCCACCTCATCCGTGCAGAGAATCGCCCTTCGCTCGAGCGTTCGAAGCTCGGTCGGGTCCACAGAGGCAGACTCTCTAGCTTCCCGGAGCGAGCGCCACGCGCGTGTCTCCTGCTCGCGGCTCCGGTCATAGGATGCCTGCAGGGAGCCGCCATCGGGCGCCTGGGGAGACCCCCTTGAACCGGGGCCCCTCCAGTCGGACCGCACGAGCTCGAGGGCGTCCAGGACTGCCTCGGGGTCGGCGACCGCACAGGCCGAGCGCAGCACCGCCCGGGCAAGATCAGCCCAGCGGGCTCGCGAGTACGGAGCCGTCCATGGCGAGAGCGCCCGCGAGTTCTCGCGTGCGATGCCCGCGGCGCGACGACCGCACGCCAACGCCTGCCAATGTTCGCCTTGCTCCGACCATGCCCGCGCCAGCCCCATCCACGCCGTCGCTGCTTCCCACCCGCTCGAGACGCGACGGGCATCCAGGAGTGCCTCCTCATGCGCCTCGATGGAGTCGAGGAGCCTACCCATCGCGGCGTACACCTGCCCCAGGTGGTTGCGCAGCTCCGCGCGAAGAGCGCTGATCGGATAGGGACGCAACACACCGACCGCCTCCTCGAGCACGCGGGTCGCTTCCTCCAGCCGTCCGGACCGCTCGAAGCAGTCACCAAGATTCGCCAGCGCCTTCGCATGGGAGGCACGGTCCGGAGACGCTCGGAAGCGCTCGACGACCTTCCGCGCGACGGCCTCGGCCTCCTGGAGCCGCGCCATCCGCGCAAGCGCGATCCCTCGGTTCGCCGACGCCCTCAGCGCCAGGTCCTCCGCTCCGAGCGACTCCGCGAGCCTCAAGGCAGCGCCGGACCGGCGAACAGATTCCGCGTGGCGTCCGACGACGTACTCGTAGGCGCCCCGCGCCAGCTCGAGCTCGGCGTCCTGCAGGTCCGTGTCCGTCGCGGGGGCGCCCGCCTCGAGCCGCAGACGCTCCAAGGCCTTGGAGGAAGCTTCGAGCCACCGCTCGGCCGGCGGCAGCTCGACCAGGTCGATGTACGCGGAAGCAAGACGGGTCGCTGCCATGCACCTCAAGGTGGGGTCTACCGCCACCGTGCCATCGGCATGGATCTCCTCCCAGGACGCGATCGCCCGCACGAAATCACCGCCCGTGGCCCAAGCACAGGCGAGATCGAACTGCGCGGATCGACGGGTCGGGGCGTCACCCCAGGCGTCGGCCAAGCGCACGTCGTGCTCGCAGGCCCGCCGTAGGAGAGACGGATCTCCATCCTTCTCAGCCATGTCCTTCGCAGCGCGCACGTTCGCGGTCGCGCGGGCGATCCACCCGATAGCCTCCGCGGCAAGCGCAGCCGCGGCGTGAGCCCGACTGGCGAGGCCGTGGGCGCCCAGCCGGTCCAGGACCTCGGCACGGATCTCGTGCGCGAAGACCACCGCGACCGAGGTGCGGAGATCCTCGACGCCATCGAGGATTCCCAACGCCTTTCGAACCCCATCGATCAGATCGAAAATCTTCCGGAACGTGACAGGGCCATCGCTTCCCAGCAAGAGCTCGGCCTCGAGCAGTCGGCGACGCACGACTGCATCGGCTGGACGTTCATCCACCTGCTCTGCGTAGCGCACCAGGGAGCTCGCATCGGGCGAGCTCGCGAGCCTGGCCTCGTGGACCGCCTCCCGCTTGCGGCCCGCCGCAAGCAATCGTTCGACCTCGATCCACGCACCGGAACCCTCTGGATCCGACGCAGCGACTCCAGGACCGCGAAGACCCCCGAACAGCAGGAAGAGGACGAGTCCAAGGCCCGTAGCGGACCGCCCACGTCGGCGCTGCCCACGTGTCCGCGTCAGCGGGAACATGTCTCGGGGGTCGCCTCGGACCCGGGAAACCCCGGATCCGAGAGCGAGCCCTGCTCCCCGAATGGCACGCGGAGATCGAGATGGGAGGGCATGGATCCCGTCACGGAGGCGGGGGGTGCGTGGTGGTGGACTTCGGGTCGATCGAGGCCTCGGA
>CAZJJQ010000311.1:3396-5291 GCA_964546345.1 uncultured Planctomycetales bacterium | reverse complement strand
GGGGCTGGCGGCCGCCGTCGCGAAGGCGTGGGGCGCGGGGGCCGGGGACCTGCGCTTCGAGGGCGGCAAGGTGAGGGGCCCCGGCGGCAAGGAGGCGGGGTTCGCCACGGCGTGCTCGGCCCTCGAGCCCGCAGGGCTCTCGGTGACCGCGAAGCGCCGGCCGAACTACGCGTCCTTTCACGGGCAGAACGGCGGCGTGCAGTTCGCCCAGGTCGCCGTGGACGTCGAGACCGGGATCATCCGCGTCGAGCGGGTGGTGGCCGTCCACGACGCCGGGCGCGTGGTGAACGAGCTGACGGCGCGCAGCCAGGTGAACGGCGGCGTCATCCAGGGCATCTCGTACGCCCTCTTCGAGGACCGTCGCCTCGACCGCGCATCGGGCGACATGGTCAACCCGACGCTCGACACGTACAGGATCCTCGGCATGGCCGACTGCCCGCAGATCGACGTGACGTTCCTGCCGGCCGCCATCGGCCACAACAACGTGGGGATGATGGGGCTCGGCGAGCCCGCGACGGTGCCGACGGCGGCCGCCATCGGGAACGCGGTGTTCAACGCCATCGGCGTGCGGCTGCGCGAGCTGCCCATGACCCCGGCCCGCGTGCTCGCCGCGCTTGCGGCGGCGAAGGGAGGTGCGAAGTGAAGGCCTTCCGCTACGAACGCCCCAAGACGCTCGAGACCGCCGTGAAGGCGCTCGCCGAGGGCGACTCGCTCCTCAAGGCCAACGGCCTCGACGTGCTCGACCGGATGAAGGAGCGCGTGGACGAGCCCGCCCGGGTGGTCACCCTGATCGACGTGCCGCACCTGACGGGACTCGGCCAGGAGGGGAGGGGCCCTCTGATGATCGGGTCGATGGTGACCCTCGCGGCGCTCGCCGACTCCGCCGTCGTGAAGGCGGCGTGCCCCGCGCTCGCGAAGGCGGCCGGCGAGGCCGCATCGCCCCAGCTACGCAACCGCGCGACCGTGGGGGGCAACCTCGCCCAGCACACGCGGTGCGGCTACTACCGGATGAAGTCGTTCGCCTGCTTCAAGCGCGGGGACTCGATCTGCCCGGTCCGGATCGAGGGCGGCGTCCAGGAGCTGGCGGGCGTCTTCGCCAATGCACCGTGCGCCTGCGCGCACCCGAGCAGCCTGGCGCCGGTGCTCGGCGCCGCCGGGGCCACGATCGTGGTGCAGGGGCCCGCGGGCGAGCGGCGCCTGTCGGTCGCCGACCTCTACGAGGCGCCGAAGCAGGGGAAGGCGTCGGATACGACGCTCGCCCCGGGCGACGTGATCGTGCGCGTCGAGGTGCCCGTGCTCGGCAAGGGCGGCGCCGAGCGCATCGGGTTCCACGAGATCCGCCAGCGGGCGGCCTTCGACTGGGCGCTGGTGTCCTGCGGCGCGTGGGTCGCCGTGGCCGAGGGCAAGGTGACCGCCGCGCGGATCTGGCTGGGCGCCGTGGCGCCCATGCCCTGGCACGCCGAGGCGGCCGAGAAGGCGCTCCTCGGCAAGCCGCTGACGCCCGAGTCGGCGGCCGCCGCCGGCGAAGCCGCGCTGGCCGGGGCGACCGCGCTGCCCGGCACCGCGTACAAGCTCGAGCTGGTGAAGGTCGCCGTGAGGCGCTGCCTGCTGGGCGCCGAGGAGATCCGCTGATGGACGCCCGCAGCCGCATCGAGCAGGAGCGCCGGGTCCGCTGCGTCTGGCTCCGGACGAAGGCGATGTACCTCCCCCTCCCCGACGCCGGGATCCCGGAGAACCCGATCCCGACGGCCGCCTGGTGGTGCCTGCGCACGGGCGCCGCCATGGGCCCCGACGGCTCCGGCGCCTGCGCCGGCGACTGCGACCGCCCCGGCCGCCCCTGCTACGAGGGCCCCGTCACGCTGTAGCGGCGGTACCGTGCCCGCCGGTACCGTGCC
>CAZJJQ010000311.1:0-3296 GCA_964546345.1 uncultured Planctomycetales bacterium | reverse complement strand
GGTCGCCCTCCTGCAAGCGAACCGGCCCGGCGTCGCGGGGACGCCGGGCCGGTCTTGTGGGGGCCGAGCCCCGCCGGCTCTCGACTACATGTAGTTGATGAACCAGCGGTTCGGGGTGGTCTCGCTCTCCTGGTCGCGGCGCCACGGCGGCACCACGCCCTCGAAGATCGCCGCGACCCACGGCACGTCCACCGGCGCGAGCTTGCGGCCCGGCGTCAGGTGCATGTCGCGATCGCGGATGTCGGCCAGCAGGTGGCCGAGGATGTCGAGGTGGAAGCCGTGGTCGTGCGCGAGCACGTCCAGGAACTTGCGGAGGTAGCGGTCGTCCACCTGCTCGGACGCGCGACGGTGGAAGACGATCGCGCGCTCGGCGGCGCGGAACGCCTCGTCGAACGACTGGTAGAGCGACTGGGGCGTCAGGATCGCCGGGCCCTCGGCCGCACGCGGCCGACGACGACGGCCGCTCTGCTTGGCGAGCGCCTTGCCGTCCTCACGGTCGCGGAGGTGGCGCGACAGGATGCGGGCGTGGTCCCGCACCTCGGCGGCGTACTCCTCGAAGAGACGGCGGATCGGGCCGTAGGTGAAGGCGCGCCCCACGCGGAGGTAGCGGGCCTCGACCTGCTGCTCGATCAGGATCGCCGTCTGCAGGATGCGGGCGGTCTTGTCCGCCGCCGTGCGGTTCGGGAGGATCGTCGGGACGGTGGGGATCGGGGGGGTCAGCGTGAGCGTCATGGCGGCTCCTCGGGGCTTGGAGGCCCGGGGTTGGCTTCGAGGGGCGGTCGACCCTCGAGCCGGGTGGGGGCTCGGAAGAGTCCGGGACCCCCTCCGCGTCGCGGTCCTCCGTGGGAGGGCGGCGACGGGGCGAAGGAGGCGGACTCCACCGGGCGTGCGACGGGAATCGGTGGGTTTCTGATCGTGCGAGGTGCCGTCGAGCGCCCGCCCGGCATCGTGTGGATGCCTGCCGGGCCTTCGACGGCCAGGTCCCGAGGAGGGCCTCGACGCCCAGGCTCAGGTCCCGCCGAACACCAAGGATTTTTCGGTCCCAGACGCTCGACGTTCTGTGAATGGTACGGCAACCGGCAGGCGCTTGGAAGGGGCTTCTGGCGATGCCGACCCACATTTCGGCCGAAATGGCGCGGTTTTGATGCCCCGATTGCCCGTTTCCTTTGTACTTCGCAAGAGGGACTAGGGACTAAAGTCCCTGATCCTCGTGCCGGGGGGGTTCTCCGGGGGGTGCCGGTAGACTCCGGCCGTGTTCCGAAGCCTGCTCGGCCGCCTCGCCTGTCCGCGCTGTCGGGCCCCGCTGGGGTTGGCGGAGGCGGTCCGGTGGGAGGGTGGGGGCGCGGGGGAGGGGGCCCTCACGACCGGCCGGCTCGTCTGCGCCGGGTGCGCGCGACCGTACGAGATCTCGAACGCGATCCCGCGGCTGCTCGCCGACGAGGCGCCCCCCGCCGCCGACGCCGCCTCGACACGCCGGGCATTCGAGCGGCAGTGGCGGCACTACCACCGTCTCGGCCGGATCTTCGGCAAGGACCCCGCCGCGATGGCGCGCAACCTGGTGAACGAACGGATGGGCGCGCGGATCCGCGAAGGGTGGTACCCGGGCCGATGGGTCCTCGACGCGGGCTGCGGTCACGGTCGTTACCTGTCGCGGTTCGCGGCGCTGGGCGCCACGGCGGTCGGCGTGGACGTGGGCCGAGGGCCCGAGGCCGCGGGCGTGCCCCTCGACGACCCGCGGATCCACGTCGTGCAGGGCGACGTCCTGCGGCTCCCCTTCGCGGACGGGGCCTTCGACCTCGCGTTCTGCGACGGCGTCCTGCACCACACCCCGGATCCGCGGCGGGGCTTCGCCGAGCTGTGCCGCGTCGTGAAGCCGGGTGGGGCGGTCTACGTGTGGCTCTACCCGCGGGAGGGGGCGCTCCGCGAGGCCGTGTTCGGGACCGCCCGCCTCGTCACGACCCGCCTCCCGGGCCCGGTCCTGCGCACCCTGTGCTTCGCCGTGGCGCCGCTGACGGCGGGCGTGCGCTCCTACAGCGGCACGAAGTTCCCCCGAGCCACCTGGGGCGAGTGCGCGCAGGTGGTCCACGACTGGCTGGCCCCGCGCCTCCAGAGCCATCACACCTTCCCGGAGGTGGCGGGGTGGGCCGCGGAGGAGGGCATGGCGGAGGTGGAGGAGCTGCCGGTCCCCGTGGGCGCCGTGGCCTGGAAGCCCCCGGGCCCGGTCGTCGCCGCCGGGGGCGCCGGCCCCCGGGAGTAGACTCCGCCCGCGAAAGCGAGGATCCGCGTGCACGTGCTCGTCACCGGCGCCGCCGGCTTCATCGGCTCGACCCTGTGCGACCGCCTCCTCCGGGACGGCCACGCCGTGACCGCCGTGGACGTCTTCCACCCCTACTACGCGCGCGCCCTCAAGGAGCGCAACGCCGCCGGGATCCGTCGGCACCCGGCCGCGCGTTTCCTCGAGCTCGACCTCGCGCGCGCCGACCTCGCCCCGTGCTACGACGGCGTCGATGGGGTGGTCCACCTCGCGGCGCAGGCGGGCGTCCGCGGCTCGTGGGGGCAGGAGTTCGGGGGCTACCTCGACTGCAACGTGCTCGCCACCCAGCGCCTCCTCGAGGCGGGGCGCGGCCGGGCCCTGCGCGCGTTCGTCTACGGGTCGAGCGCGAGCGTTTACGGGGACGACGCGCTCGATGCCGTGAGCGAGACCCGCCTGCCCGCGCCCCACAGCCCCTACGGCGTGACGAAGCTGGCGGGCGAGCACCTCGCGCTCCTCTACCACCGCAACCACGGCACCCCCTCGGTGGCCCTGCGCTACTTCTCCGTGTACGGCCCGCGGGAGCGCCCCGACAAGGCGATCCAGCGCTTCCTCCTCGCCGCGCGCCGCGGCGAGGGCATCCGCGTCCACGGCGACGGCGGCCAGCGGCGGGACTTCACCTACGTGGACGACGTCGTGGACGCCACCGTGGCCGCGCTCGCGTCTCCCCCCGTGGGCGCGTCGATCAACATCGCGCGCGGCCACACGGAGACGCTCTCCCACGTGATCGACACCGTCCGCCGGGTCACGGGCGCCGCGTTGCCCATCGACCGTGGTCCCGCGGAGAAGGGCGACGTCCGCGTGACCTCGGCCGACATCTCCCTCGCCCGCCGGCTCCTCGGCTACGAGCCGAAGACCGACCTTGCCGACGGCATCCGCCGCCAGTGGGAGCACGTCCTGGCGAGTCCGGAGTAAGGGCTCGTCACGATCCAACCTGGTCGATTTCGGCCGGCGGCGGGGCTTTCCGACCGGCGCCGCCGTGCGG
>CAZJJQ010000310.1:0-5293 GCA_964546345.1 uncultured Planctomycetales bacterium | reverse complement strand
GAGGGCGGCCCGCGCGCGGGCGAGCTCCTCGGCCTGGGCGGAGGCGACGATCCCCGCCGCCTTCGCGCCCGTGGGCTCGGCGCGGAACGCCGCCTCCACCTCGTCGAAGCGGGGCAGCAGCGCCTCGTGGCCGGCGAGCGCCTCCCCCGCACGCCGACCGAGGCGCCCCTCCCGTTCGTGCTCGGCGTAGAGGTCGAGGAGCGTGCCCACACGCGCCCGCTCCGCGCGCACGGCCTCGACGAGCGCCCGGAGCCGCTCGAAGGCCTTCGCGAGCGGGGAGCCCGCCGGGGGTGCGAGGTCTTGCGGCCCGCGCACGCGGACGAGCACGGGCGCCGAACGGGCGCGGCCGGAGCGCCCCGGAGCGTGATCTTCGGCCTCCGCGACGAACCGATACGTTCGACCGGGCTCGAAGCCGCCCGGGTCGAGCGTCACGACCGGGCGTTCACGGGCGGCGCCGGGCCCCGGGACGGGGAACGCGACGTGCCAGAGGTCCACCTCCTTCGCATCGCCTTCGAGGGCACCGAGCAGGCGCACGGCCTTGAGGCCCACGTCGTCACGGGCGAGGAGCGGGAGCTCCACGGACTCGCCGGGGCTCACGACGAGGCTCTGGGCGCGAGCCTCGAGGCGGACCGTCGGCGGCGCGTCCTCGACCGCGGCCACGGTGGAGATCGGGGCCTCGGGATTGGCGACGCCGTCCTCCCCCTGGAGCCGCGCGACGAGGCCCCCCCCCTTGAGCACGGGAAACGTGGCCGTGAGCCCGCCGTCGGCCTCGCGCACCAACGGCACCGAAGCCCCGCCCGGGACGACGAGGGTGCCGTCGCGGCACGGGCGCGAGGTGCGAAGGTGGAGCGTGGCCGTGCTGCCCACCAGCGCGACGAGGCCGGCGGGGCCGACGATCACGTCCTCCGGCGGGCGTCCCGCGTACGCCGGGGGCACCAGCCGCGCGGTCACCCCCGCGGCCTCGGGTCGCAGCAGGACGTCCACGCGGTACCACGGGCTCCGCGCCGCGCCCGCCACCACCCGGTACCGCGGCGGCGCCGCCCCGACGTCGAAGCGCGCCTCGAAGCGCCGCGTGTCGCCGACGAGGCCTCGGGCCGTCATGGGGATGCGCCGGGTCGCAGTCCCCTCGGCCTCCACCTCGAGGTCGGCGTCCGTGGGGAGCGACGAGAGGAGGTCCGCGCTCGCCTTCGCCTTGACGTCGAGCGAGGTACCCACGACGACGCGGGCGGCGCCCGGGGTCACCTCGAGGACGACGCCTCCCGGCGCCGACGCCTCCTCGGCGTGGAGCGGGCGGAGGAAGCGCCCGACGGCGGCCCCCGAGGCGGCGGGCCAGAGGAGCACGGCGAGGAGGATCACCGTGGTCACGAGCCCGAGGGCGGAGGCGGACTCGACGACCCGGCGCCCCTCCCCCGCGGCCTTGGAGTCCACGCGCCCGGAGACGCGCTGCGCCTCGGCGAGGACGTGCGCGGCAAGCCCCGGCTCGACGCCCGACCGGCCGGCGCGCACGTCCGCCTCGAGGAGCACGGCGTCGATGAGGGGATTGCCCGCGAGGTCGAGCCGCGTCTCGAGGAGCCGGGCGGCCTCGGCGCGGGACGGGACGACCCTCACCGCGCGGGAGAGGCGCAGGGCGAGCCACGCGAGCGCGGCGGGCCCGAGGAGGACGAGCAGGGCGAGCCGCAGGGCGCCGGGAAACGCCACGACGCGATCGAGGACGAGCGCGAGCACCCATGCGCCCAGCAGCAGCGCCGCCCCGCGGCTCGCCTCGAGGACGATGGCGGAGACGCGGCGGGTCGAGGCGGCCCGGTCGAGCAGGGCGTCGAGGTCGCGGGAACGGCTCATCGGGGGCCCTCCGTCCGGTCCACCTTGCGCTCGACGCGCTCCGCGGGCGCGACCCTCACGCCGGCGAGACGCGCGTCCACCACCGCCCGCGGAGGCTGCTCGCCGGCGCCGAGGATCACGCGGAGCACGTTGGCGCGCCCGTCGATGCGCCACTCGTGCTCGAGCCGGTGCGCGCTCCACAGGTCCACCGCGACGAGCGCCTGGCCTCGCCCACGGTCCGCGTCGAACGTCGTCGGACGCAGCACGCGCTTCCACACGACGAGGCGCGCCGCGTCGCGGTCGCCTCCCGTCGCGACGAGCGCCCGGGCGTCGTAGAGATCGTCGCCCTTCGTGACGATCTCCGCCAGGGGGGCGGCGTCCTCCGCGTCCACGATCGGGCGCGGGCCGTCGGCGCCCCGCGCGGAGCCGACGATGGCCACGTCTCCCGCGAGCACCGCGAGGTCGTAGGTGTCGGCGGGGAGCCCGTCGAACCGCACGCGGCCCGCAGGCCCATCGACGACGACGCCGGCGTAGACGAGGCGGGAGGAGAGGCCGTACGCCCCGGCCGCCCGGACGCGACCCGCGCCCAGCACGACCAGCTCGAGGGTCGCGGCGGCCTTCGCGACGGGATCGGGCACGTCCGTGAACCGCACCTCGCGCGGGTACACGAGGTCGTCGAGCGTCTGGCCGACGACGCCTTTCCACTGGCGGCGCAGGACCACCTTGCGCTCGTCGGGATCCTCCGCGCCACCCTCGTCGGGGCCCAGGACGCGCACGACGGTGGTGCGCAGGTGGCCCTCGGCCCGCTCGCCCGTGCGCCACACGAGCGTGGCGAGCAGGTTGCGCAGCGGATAGCGGCCCTCGCCGTACGTCTTCTCGTCCTTGCCCGGCGTCGTGAAGGTGTAGGGACGTTCGAGCGACTCCCCGTCGAGGCGGAGGAGGATCGCCGCGAGGTCGAGGGGCTCCACGTCGCGCCCCCGTCCCGTCGCGGGGTCGGTGAGGTGGAGCCGGACGCCCGGGGTGAACACCAGCCGGCCTTCGGCCACGGTGCCGTCCGACCAGGTGACGCGACCGGGACGGCCGTCCTCGGCGGCGGAAGCCGCGCCCGCGACCGCCGGGAGCAGCAGCAGGAGGAGGGCGAGGGGGGCGCGCGTCACGGGAGGTTCTGCCTCCGACGGAGGATCCACTCGGCGAGAAGGCAGGCGACCAGCGCGAGCAGCAGCCAGGGACCGTCGAACGCGAGCGAGGTCTCCCGGGCGCGCGGCGCCTCGGGCGCGACGGCGCCGAGCCGCGCGGGCAGCTCCTCGAGGGCCGTGGAGGGGATCACGGCGCCCCCGCTCCTCGACGCGAGCGCGGCGAGACGCGCGGGGTCGGCGACGGAGGCCTCCCCCTCGCGCAGGTCGCCCGTCGTGCGGAGGAGCACCTCGCGGAGCGCGGGCGGCGTACCGGGCACGGTCGCGGTCACGCGCACGCGCACGGGCTCGTCTCCCGGGAGGTTCACCTCGGCGACGAACGTCCCCGCCTCCCCCTCCGCGGGCCGAAAGGCCACGGGGCCGGCCTCCTTGCCATCGAGCGTCAGCCGCCGCCCTTCGAGCACGGCATCGCCCCGCGGCGAACGATCCGCGCCGCGCGCGACGGCCGTCACGCGGGCGATGGCGTCGGGTGCGTAGCGGGCCTGGTCGCTCGACAGGGAGAGCGTCTCGCGCTCGACGGAGCGCGCCGCCAGCCAGCGCAGGCTCTGCCGAAGCAGGGCCCCGTACGCCCCGGGATTCACGGACTGGAGGCGATGCAGGGTGTTCGTCAGGGAGAGGAGCGTGCGACCACGGGCCGCCACGCCGGCGATCAGGAGGGGGCGCGGGGGGCCGTCCCCGAGGTGCGTCTCTAGGAGCGTCTGCGCGCCGGCGCGCGGCGTCCCGACGCGATGCAGGCTCCCGAGGACGAGCCCCGGGCCGCCGTCCGTCGCCGCGATCGAGTCGAGCAGCCCGTCGAGGAGCGGGCTCGCGCGCCCCTCGGGCGTGGCCTCGGCCCGGAACGCGCCGGTCACCATCTCCTCGTCCTCGGCGCGGACGTCCACGGGCAGCAGGCGCGCGAGCGGTCGCCCGGACCACCCGCCGAGCCCGAGCGCGTCGTCGTCGCCCACGACGAGGAGCCCCCCGCCGCCCGACACGAACGCGACGAGCGCGGCCTCCTCGCCGGTGGACACGTCCTTCGCCGGGGTGGCGACGAGCACGACGACGTCGTGGCGTGCGAGCACGGCGGGATCGGTGGGGAAGCCCGCGGCGAGCGGATCTCCGGTGGGCACGCCGTCGGTCAGAACCTTCCCGGGCGCGAGGCGCAGGACCGCGGCGAAGCGCACGCCGGGCATGCGGGCGAGCTCCGCTCGGATCGGACGGTACTCGCGGGTGACACGGGCGGCGAGCACGAGGACGCGCAGCGAGGGGTCCTCGGCGAGCGCGAACGCGCGGCGGCGGTCGTCGCCGGCCCAGCGGTCCTTGAAGACGGGCCCGACGCGGGCCTCGAACGCGTGGACCCCGGCCTCGTCGAGCCGCACGTCGAAGCGCACCGTCCCGCGCCCGCCGGCGTCGAGCGTCGCGGTCTTCGTGCCGAGCGACTCCGCGCCGCGCACGAGGGAGACGGGAGGGGCGGCGGAGGACGCGCGGAAGGCGGCGCTGCCGGTGACCGCGACGTCCACCTCGACCGCGACGGAGGTGTGGAGATCGGCCCGTTCGGGCACCCGCACCTCGACGATGCGCGCGTCGTCGAGGAGCTCGAGGTCGGTGCCGACCGGCACCGCGATCAGCGGGCACGGCAGGCCCGGGTCGGGCGAGGTCACCGTGTCGATGCCGTCGCTGACGAGCACGAGGGCTGCCGGCGGCTCGCCGTCGCGCAGCACGGCGCGCAGCGCCCCTCCGAGGTCGGTCGCCAGGTCCTTGCCGGACGGCAGGTCGGGTGCGGGCAGCCTCGTCGCCCCGGCGCCGACGGCGAACGGCTCCACCTGGAAGCGGTCTCCGAGGAGCGCCGCGACCTCCCGCCCGGCCCGCTTCGCCTCGTCGAGGCGGGTGCCGCGACGACCGTCGGGCACGTTCATGGACGCGGACGCGTCGAGGAGCAGCCGCACCCGGGGTCGCTGATCGGGGGGCACCGCGGAGACGACGGTCGGGTTGGCGAAGGCGAGGAGCAGCAGGAGCATCGAGAGCGTGCGGAGCGCCACCAGGGGCCGCGCGGCCTTGCCCACCCCGAGCGCCGCGAGGCGCCGGGCGCCGACGACGACGGCAGCCCCGCCGAGCCCGACGACCAGGAGGCCGACCCACGTCGCGACGGGAGGGGCGAGGTGGAGGCTCATGCGGCCGTGGCTCCCGGGGAGGCGAGGGCCGCCTTCGCGGCGGCGCCCAGGCGACGACGCGGGAGGTTCGCGAGCACCGTCTCGGCCAGGAACGCGAGGGCCGCGAGGACCAGCGCCACGCCCGTCAGGTCC
>CAZJJQ010000309.1:561-5300 GCA_964546345.1 uncultured Planctomycetales bacterium | reverse complement strand
GCGCTCGCACGCGCGGGAGCGGTCGATGGGCTCGCCGTCGCGGATCCCGCGGGCCTGCTCGCGGTGGGTTCCGAGGTGGCGCGCGACAAGGCGATCGAGCCGCGCATCGCGCTCGCGGACGCGCTGGGCACGCTCGCGGCCGGAGAGGGCCGGGCGCGGACGCTCGGCCTGCTCGCGAGCCTGCTCGGCGACGCCTCGTGGCGGGTGCGTGCCGCGGCCTACGAAGCGTCCGCCGCGGTCTGGGACCGGGAGGCCATCCCGCTGCTCGTGGAACGGTTGCGCCTCGAGACGGGCCGGCTCCGAACCGACGTGCTGCGCGCGCTGCGCACCCTCTGCGGCCGGGACCCGGGCACGGATCCCGACCTGTGGGCCGCATGGTGGAAGGCGGAGGGGGCGTCCTTCGACCTGGGCCCGCGTCCCTCCCCCGACCGGTACGGGAGGATCCGCCGGCCCGCGGCCGCCGCGGAGCCCGGGGCGCCCGGCGAGACCCGGACCGCCGCCTTCTTCAGCCTGCCGCTCGCCTCGACGCGGCTGGCGTTCCTCTTCGACTTCTCGGGCAGCATGCGCGACGCGTTCGACGGGGGCGGGGGCGAGTCGAAGGCCGACCTGGCCAAGCGCGAGTTCGAGGCGGCGGCGAAGGGGCTCGGCAAGGACGTCGTCTACGACCTCTTCCTCTACCGCTATCCCTCCGAGTTCCCCCCCGCACCCCACATGACGCGGGCCCTGGGCGCGCTCTCGCCCGGCGGCGACGCCTCGACGAGGAAGGCCGTCGCCTGGCTCGCGAAGGAGAAGGCACTCGGCTGGGGTGCGATCTACGACGGCCTCGTCCTGTGCGCCGCCGAGGAGGTGGACACGATCGTGCTGCTCTCCGACGGCGTCCCGTCGCGGGGCACCTACGAGCGCGACGACCGCCTGATCGACGAGTTCGCGCAGCGCAACCGCTTCCGCCGCGTCGCCGTGGACACGGTGCTCGTGGGCACGAAGGGGGCGGACCGCCGGTTCATGGAGCGCCTCGCCGAGGCGACGGGCGGGCGGTTCCAGGACGCGACGAAGGGTCGGAAGGCCGGGCGGTAGGCGGCGACCACGTCCGCCTCCGGCCCGGGCCCCTGGGCCGCTCCACCCCCGCCGCGGGGGCCCGTCGGTCCCTCGGGGGGGCGGCGGGGACGTGGTACGTTCCGCGTCCTTCCGGGGGGCGTTCCGGGCCCGGTCCGGCCCATGCGCCCCCGGTGTCCCACGGTCGGCAGGAGCCCCGGTTCCCATGCGCAAGACGTGCCTGAATGCGGCCCATGTCGAGGCGGGCGCGCGCCTCGTCGACTTCCACGGCTGGGAGATGCCCGTCCAGTACAAGGGCATCCTGGAGGAGACCCGGCTGGTCCGCACCCATGCCGGGATCTTCGACCTCTGCCACATGGGCCGGCTGGTCGTCACGGGCCCCGACCGCGAGGCGCTCGTCGAGCACGTCTTCAGCAGCAACCTCGGCAAGATGAGGATCGGCAAGGCGAAGTACGGGTTCCTCCTCAACGAGCGGGGCTTCCCGAACGACGACGTGATCGTCTACCGCGACAAGGACGTGGTCCACATCGTCATCAACGCGGGCAACCGGGACCGCGACGACGCCTGGGTCCGGGAGAGGTGCGCCGCCGGGAAGTTCAAGGCGACCGTCACCAACGTCTCCGACCAGCAGGCGATGATCGCGATCCAGGGCCGCGACTCCGAGGCGGTCATGCAGCCGCTGACGAGCATCGACCTCTCGCAGGTCCCCTACTACGGCTTCGCCAACTGCAAGGTCGGCGGGGTGGACACGCTGCTCGCGCGCACCGGCTACACGGGGGAGCACGGGTTCGAGATCTTCCCGCCGCCGGAGAAGGCGCGGATGCTCTGGGACGCCATGCTCGGCTCCGGCAAGGCCTTCGGCGTCGCCCCCATCGGGCTCGGCGCCCGCGACGCCCTGCGCCTCGAGGCGGGGATGCCCCTCTACGGCAACGAGCTCGAGCTCGACATCACCCCGCTCGAGGCCGGCCTCGACTTCGGCCTCGACCTCACGAAGGACAAGACCATCGGCATCCCGGCCCTGCGGGAGCAGAAGGCGAAGGGCGTGACGAAGAAGCTCGTCTCCCTCGTCGCCCACTCGCCCCGCGTGCCCCGCCACGGCTACGAGATCTGGCACGCGGGCGCCCCCGTCGGCAAGATCGCGAGCGGCGCGCCGAGCGCCACGCTCGACAAGAACATCGCCACCGGCTTCGTGCCGCCGGCCCTCGCCGCCGTCGGGACGAAGCTCGAGTTCGACATCCGCGGCACGCGCTACCCGATGGAGGTCGTGCCCGCCCCCTTCTACAAGCGCGCCCGCTAGGCGCACGCAGCGTCCCCTTCACCGACGGAGAACGACGATGGCATCGAGGCCGACCGACGTCCGCTACACGAAGACGCACGAGTGGGTGAGGCTCGAGGGCACCACGGCCACGGTCGGGATCACCGACTTCGCGGTCGAGCACCTCGGCGAGCTGGTGTTCGTGGACCTGCCCGCGAAGGGCAAGAAGGCGAAGAAGGGCGAGACCCTGGCCGAGGTCGAGTCGGTCAAGGCCGTCGGCGAGGTCTACTCGCCCCTCGACGGCGACGTGATCGAGACGAACGCGGGCCTCGGCGCCGACCAGACCCCCCTCGCGAAGGACCCCTTCAAGACGGGCTGGCTGGCCAAGCTCAAGGTGGCCGCGGGGACGAAGCTCGACGGCCTGATGGACGTGGCGGCGTACCAGAAGCACCTCGACGCCGGCGGCTCGTAGCCGCGCGGGGCGGGGACGGCGGAACGGGAACGTAGCGAAGGTCAGGGGGGCGCGGGGGGCAGGCCCCTCCGTGTCCTGCCCACGAAGGGAGGCGTCACCGTGTGGCCGGAGATCCTGAAGATCCCGGGGATCGGGCTGTCCATCCAGACGTACGGGACGGTCATCGTCCTCGCGTTCCTGGTCGGGGCCTTCTGGACGCGCAGCCGCGCGACCGCGACCCTGGGGCTCGACCCCGAGCGTGTCTTCAACGTCACGTTCGTCCTGCTGTTCGTCGGGCTGATCGGCGCCCGGCTCGTCTTCGCGTTCTCCGACTACGACCACTACGCGCAGCGCCCCCTCGCGTTCCTCAAGATCTGGGAGGGCGGGCTCGTCGGCTACGGAGGCCTCGTCGCCTGCCTCCTCTGGCTCGCGTGGTGGCTCCCCCGTCACCCGGAGATGAAGGGGTTCGCGTTCCTCGACCTCCTCGCCCGCGGCGGCGCGCTGGCGCTCGCGATCGGCTGGCTGGCCCCGCTGCTCGCCGGCGACGACTACGGCAAGGTCACGGACGCGGCGTGGGCGATCCCCGCGGCATGGTTCCAGGACGGCACCGGCGCCGCCACCAGCGTGGTCCGCTCGGACGCGGCCGCCCGGCTGCACCCGACCCAGGTCTACGAGGTCCTGTGGGCTCTGGGCGTGTTCCTGGCGCTCGCCGTCTACGCGAAGCGGGCGCCGCTGTCGGGCCGGGTGGCCGCGCTGTTCCTGCTGCTCCACCCGATCGGGCACGCCGTCATCGAGCTGTTCCGCGGCGACGTGAAGCGGGGCTTCGTGATCGACGGCGTCCTCTCCTGGAGCCAGTTCCTCGCGATCCCCGTGTTCTTCGCCGGCGTGGCGATCTGGCTGATCCGCAAGCCCACGGGACGCCCGGCGACCCCTCCCGCTCCCGCCCCGAGGGCGCCGTAGCGGCGGGGGGGGCGCCGGTCACGCGTCGTAGCCGAGGATCGGGCGCAGCGCCGCCTCCGCGGCGGCCACGTCGATGCCCTTGCGGCGCGCGTAGTCCTGGACCTGGTCGCGGCCGACGCGGCCCACGGAGAAGTACCGCGCCTCGGGCGCGAAGAAGTACAGCCCGCAGACGCTGCTCGCGGGCGTCACGGCGCACGTCTCGGTGAGCGCGGCGCCCGTGTGGGCCTCGGCGTCGAGCAGGCGGAAGATCGTCCGCTTCTCCGTGTGGTCGGGGCACGCGGGGTAGCCCGGGGCGGGCCGGATCCCGCGGTAGGCCTCGCGGCGCAGGTCCTCGGGCGAGAACGTCTCCGCGGCGCCGTACCCGAAGGCCACCCGCGCGAGCTGGTGGCACCGCTCGGCGAAGGCCTCCGCCAGCCGGTCCGCCAGCGCCTTGCACAGGATCGCGCTGTAGTCGTCGTGGGCGGCCTCGAAGCCGCGCACGAGCGCGTCGAGCCCCGTGCCCGTGCTCACGACGAACGCCCCCACGTGGTCCACGGCGCCCGCCGACCGCGGGGCCACGAAGTCGGCGAGCGCGAGGCAGGGCTCGTCGGCGGGCTTCGTGCCCCCCTGCTGGCGCAGCGTGTGGAGGACCGCGCGCAGACCGTGGCGGTCCTCGTCGGCGTACACCTCCACGTCGTCCCCCACGGCGTTGGCGGGGAAGATGCCGAACACGCCCCGCGCGCGCAGGAGGCGCTCGCGCACGATCCGGTCGAGGAGCACGTTCGCGTCGGCGAAGAGCTTGCGGGCGGCGTCCCCGAGCCGGGCGTCGGAGAGGATGGCCGGCCAGCGGCCCTTGAGCTCCCAGGCCTGGAAGAAGGGCGTCCAGTCGACGTAGGGCAGGAGCTCCCCGAGCGGGTGGTCCTCGAGCACCCGGAGCCCGGGCTCGCGGGGCCGCTCGGGACCTGCGGCCGCCGTCGCGAGCCGGAAGGCGCGGGAGCGGGCCACCGCCAACGGCAGCAGGTTCTGGGCGGCGCGCCGGGC
>CAZJJQ010000309.1:0-551 GCA_964546345.1 uncultured Planctomycetales bacterium | reverse complement strand
CCTCGGATGCGAACGCGGCGCGGGTCTCGGGGGAGGCCAGCCGACCCGCGGCGCCCACCCCGCGCGAGGCGTCGAGCACGTGGACGACGGGGCCCGAGGGCCGGGAGAGGGCGATCTTGACGGCGGTGTGCGCGGGGCTCGTGGTCGCCCCGCCGATCAGCACCGGCCGCGGGTCGCCGGTCCGCTCGAGCTCGGAGGCGACGTGGACCATCTCGTCGAGCGACGGGGTGATGAGGCCCGAGAGGCCGATCAGGTCGGCCCCCCACTCCTTCGCCCGCGCGAGGATCCGGTCGCAGGGCACCATCACGCCGAGGTCCTCGACCTCCCAGTCGTTGCACGCGAGGACGACCCCCACGATGTTCTTGCCGATGTCGTGGACGTCGCCCTTGACCGTGGCGAGGAGGATCTTCCGGCGCACCTCGGCCCGCGCCGCCTTCGCGCGCTCGGCCTCCATGAACGGCGTCAGGTGGGCGACCGCGCGCTTCATCACGCGGGCGCTCTTGACCACCTGCGGGAGGAACATCTTCCCCGCGCCGAACAGGTCGCCCACG
>CAZJJQ010000308.1:949-5301 GCA_964546345.1 uncultured Planctomycetales bacterium | reverse complement strand
GGCCGGCGCGTCGCCGTGGCCGGCGGCGGGCCCGCGGGCCTCGCCTGCGCGCACGACCTCGCGTTCCTGGGCCACCGCGTGACGGTGTTCGAGGCCTCCGACCGGCTGGGCGGCATGATGGTGCACGGGATCCCCGAGCACCGCCTGCCGCGGTCCGTGATCGACGCCGAGATCGCCGCGATCCTCGACCTCGGCGTCGAGGTGCGGCTCGGGGAGGGGCTCGGGGCCCACCGCACCCTCGCGTCGCTCCTCTCGGACGGCTACGAGGCCGTCTTCCTCGCCTCGGGCGCGGGACGCGGGCGCGGGCTCGAGGTGGACGGCGGCCAGCTCGACGGCGTGGTGAAGGCGATCGACTTCCTCATCAACGTGAACGCGGGCTACCGCCTCGACCTCGGCCGCCGCGTCGTGGTCGTCGGCGGCGGCAACGTGGCGATCGACGTGGCCCGCACGGCGCGCCTGGGCCGCACGCCCGGCCCCTTCCCGACGAAGGAGGCACGCATCGCGGCGAAGGCGCTGGGGCCCAACGTCCGCGCCGACGTGCTGCGCGACGCGGTGAAGGGCGAGGCGCGCGAGGTTCACATCGTGGCGCGGCCCCCGTTCGGGCGTTGGCCCGCCCAGGGGAACCTGCACGGCCGCGAGGAGGTGGAGGAGGCCCGGCGCGAGGGCGTCGTGATGCACCCCCTGCGCGGCGTGCGCCGCATCCTCGGCAAGGACGGGCGCGTCACCGGCGTCGAGCTGGCCGAGGTGCTCGACACGCCCGACCGGCGCCAGGGAGGGGGGCCGCTCTACGGCAGCCACGTGGCCGAGACGATCCCCTGCGACGCGGTCCTGCTGGCGGTGGGCCAGGAGCCCGACCTCGACTACCTCGAGGGCACCGAGGGCCTGCGTCGCACCGACGCGGGGCTCATCGAGGTGGACCGCACGACCCTCGCGACCGGCGTGCCCGGCGTGTTCGCCGGCGGCGACGCCGCCTTCGGCCCGCGCACCCTGATCGAGGCCGTCGCGGAGGGGAAACGCGCCGCGCGCGGCATCCACGCCTTCCTCGAGGGCCCGCGCGCGCTGCCGCGCGTGCACACGTTCGAGGAGATCCACCCCCGGGGCATCCAGGCCGACGCGCGGTACGACCTGCTCCCGCGCGAGGAGCCGGGGTGCGTGGCCGTCGAGCGGCGCACCGGCATCACCGAGGTGGAGACGACCTTCGACGAGAGGACCGCGGTGGAGCAGGCCTCCCGTTGCCTCGAGTGCCACGTCCAGACGATCTACGACGGCGGGCTCTGCATCGCCTGCGGGAGGTGCGTGGACGTCTGCCCGCACCGGTGCCTCTCCTTCGCGCCCCTCTCCGACGTGGAGGCGCGCGGGGCCGACCCGCTCGCGCTCGCGGCCGCGTCCGGCGAGGCGGAGACGCCCGTGTCCGTGCTGTTGAAGGACGAGTCCGCGTGCATCCGCTGCGGCCTGTGCGCCGAGCGGTGCCCGACCGGAGCCATGACGATGGAGAGGTACGCGATGTCCGTCGCAGGGAGCCCCCCGTGACCGCACCCGGAGAGAGCCGCGGCCCCGACGCCGATCCCGGCCGCCGATCCCTGCTCGCGAGCCTCGCGCTCGGCAGCGCGGCGCTCGGGGGCGTCGGACACTTCCTCGCCTACGGCTGCGCCCTGACGCCGTCCCACCTCGACGACCCGCCCACGAAGCGGCGCCTGCTCCCTCCCGCGCGCGTGCCCGAGGGCGTGATGTTCCTGCGCGAGGAGCGCCTGTTCCTGCTGCGCGACGGGGACCGCCTCCGCGCGCTCTCGGCGATCTGCACCCACCTCGGGTGCACCGTCGAGCGCGGGGAGGCCGGCTTCCGGTGCCCCTGCCACGGCAGCGAGTTCGGGCCCGACGGCGCCGCGAAGGCCGGGCCCGCGCCGCGGGGCCTCCCGTGGCGTCCCCTCACCCTGGGCCCCGACGGCAACCTCGTCGTGGACCTCGCCGGCGACTGCGGTCCCGACGCCAACCTGGTGCTGGAGGGCGGATGAGCCGCGACCTGCCCCGTCCGCTCGAGAGGCTGATCCGTCCCTGGCGGCCCCGGACCCCGCGGGAGGCCTCCGACGCCGTCGTCCAGAGCTTCCTGCTCCATCCGCTGCCCGCGCGCATCACGAAGGCGGCCTTCTCGTGGCGCGCGACGGGCTGGCTCGGCACGGTGTGCCTCGGCCTGCTCCTCGTGCTGACGGGCACGGGCGGGGTGCTGATGTTCCTCTACGTGCCGAGCGTCGAGCGGGCCTACGCCTCGATCCAGGACCTCGAGGCCGTCGTCCCGTTCGGCCGTTGGATCCGCGCCACCCACCGCGCCGCGGCCCACCTCATGGTCCTCGCCGTGATCCTCCACCTGGTCCGCGTGTTCCTCACGGGCGCGTACAAGAAGGAGGGGGCGCCGGGGGCCTCGCGGCCGCTGAACTGGTGCGTGGGCCTCGGCCTGCTCGGCACGACGCTCGGGCTCTCCTTCACCGGCTACCTGCTGCCGTGGGACCAGCTGGCGTACTGGGCGGTCACCGTGGGCACGCGCATCGCGGGCTCCGTGCCCGGCGTAGGGGAGGACCTGCGGCGGCTCATGGTCGGCGGCGCCGTCGTCGGCGAGCCCACGCTCGTGCGCTTCTACGCGCTCCACGTGTTCGTGCTCCCCGCCCTCACCGCGCTGCTGGTCTCCTACCACCTCTGGCGGATCCGCAAGGACGGAGGCCTCGCCGTCAGCGACCGGGTGGTGGACCGCGTGCGCGCGAAGGCCGTCGCGGCCCCGCCCGCGCCGGGCAAGACGTACACGATCCTCGGCGCGACGCGCGGCGGGACGGTGTCGTCCATCTCCCCCGCGGCGCTCCTCGACGCCGAGTCGGTCACGGCGGTCCCGCACGGGGTGCGGCGGACCGGGACGGTCCTCCTCGCCACGCTCGCGACGTCGAGCCTCCTCGGGCTCGTGGTCGCGGCGCCCCTCGAGCAGGCCGCCAACCCCGCCGTGACGCCGAACCCGGCGAAGGCCCCCTGGTACTTCCTGTGGCTCCAGGAGCTCGTGAGCGACCTCACGTTCAAGATCGGCTCCTACACGGTGGACGGCGCCTTCTTCGGCGGCGTGGTCCTCCCGGGCCTCCTCTTCGGCCTGCTCGCCGTCTGGCCCTGGCTCGACCGGAGCCCGAAGGAGGCCGGGGGCGTCTGGATGCACCCCGCCCGTCGCCGGCAGAACCGCGTGTTCCTGGCGATCCTCGCCGCCATCGTCGTGCTGGGCGTGATCGGCACGTTCTTCCGCGGGCCGTACTGGCACCTCGTCTCGCCGGCCCACACCGGCTCCACCGCTCCGTCGGGGGTGTGACCCATGACCCACGCCTTCGACCCCACGCCCGACCGCCGGCTCCTCCTCGGCGTCTCGCTCGTCGCGCTCCTCGCCCTGGGGATCTCCGTCTCGCGCGAGGCGAGTCCCTCCTGGAAGGCCGCCCAGCAGGGGGCCCGGGCCGCCATCTCCGCCCGGCTGGGCGCGGACAAGGCCTCCGCGATGCCGTCGGGGCTCGCGCAGGTGCGCATCGAGGCCCTCGCCCGCGTGGACCGCTGCATCACCTGCCACGTCGGCATCGAGGGCGGGGCGGCGTTCGCCGACCTCCCGGGGCTCGCGCGCTCGCATCCGCGGCCGGAGCTCCTGGCGGCCCATCCCGTGGAGAAGTTCGGCTGCACCCTCTGCCACGGCGGCCGCGGCGCGGCCGTGACGAAGGAGGAGGCGCACGGGGACGACGAGTTCTGCGACGACCCGCTCTGGTCGGCGGAGCGGGCGCGTCGTCACGGGCTCTCGGCCGCGGAGCTGCTCGAGGGCCGCTGCAACGTCTGCCACCGCGCGGACGCGACCACGGCGGGGATGCCCTTCCTCGACGCGGCGAAGACCCTCGTCAAGACCGCCTCGGTGGAGGGGAAGCGCTGCGCCTCGTGCCATCGCATCGACGGGCGTGGCGGCTCGGCGGGACCCGACCTGGGCACGATCGGCGACGTCCCCGCCGCGCAGCGGAGCTTCCCCGACGGCTACCGCGGCCCGCGCACGGGGCTCGGCTGGCACGCCGCGCACATCCGCCAGCCGAAGTCGATGGTCCCCACCAGCGAGATGAAGGAGTTCGGCTTCACCGAGCGGGAGGCCATGTCCCTCGCCCTCCTCGTCTCCTCGTGGAAGGCGCCGGTGCTCCCGCCCGCGTGGATCCCCGCCCCCGGCCGCACGCCCCCGAAGTGAACGATCGCGAGGGGGTCGCCGTCGGGCGAACGCGGGATCGCCGCACCTTCTCGGTCTCGGGGGGGGGGGCCGGGGCCCCCCCCCCCCGCCCCCGCCCCCCCGGGGCCCCCCCCCCCCCCCC
>CAZJJQ010000308.1:0-939 GCA_964546345.1 uncultured Planctomycetales bacterium | reverse complement strand
GGTCGGGGGGGGCGGCGCGTCCGCCGCCCCCCGCCGCCCCCCTGACCTCCCGCCACGGCCGCGGCGCAAGCCCATGCGCCCGCCGGACGGGAACCGCCCGGATCAGCCCTTCCGACCCCGGCAGAGCAGGACCGGCACGCCGGCGCGCCGGAGCACGTCCGTGGCGACCGAGCCCATGAGCACGCGCCCGAGGCCCGTGCGCCCGTGCGTGCCGATCACGATGGCGTCCACGCCGAGGCGTCGCGCCTCGCGGTCGATGACCGAGGCGGGATCGGAGTCGTGGATCACCGCGTGCTCGGTGCGGACGTTGCGCGTGGTCGCCGTCTCGGGGATCAGACGGCGCAGCCTCTGCTGGGCGCGGCGCTCGATGGCCTCGATCCCCTCCGGAGAGCCGGGGATCGGCAGGATCGGGGTGCCGTCCAGCGGGCTCAGCACGAACGCCGGCTCGTGGACGTGGATGAGGTGCACCTCGCCGCCGTCCGCGACCAGCGCGTAGGCGACCGGGACCGCGGAGTCGCCCGTGTCGGACAGGTCGGTCGGGCAGAGGATCTTCGTGAACGGGGGCTTCATGGGGACTCCTGCGCCGTCACTCGGCCAGCATGTCGAGGATCTCGAACGTGCCGACGATCCCGATGTGGACGCCGGGGCGGCCGGCGCGCTCGACGAGCACCCGGTGCACCTTGCGCTCGGTCATCGTCTTGGCGATCTCGCGGATGCCGGCGTCCTCGGGGACGCTCACCACCGAGGCGGTCATGATGTCCGCGACGGTCTCCTCGGCCTCCTCGGGCACCTCGAAGGACTCGTAGTCCTCCTCGAGGAGCTCCTCCGAGGAGAGCTCGAACCACCCGCGGTCGCGGCGGGGCTTCGCGTCGGAGTCCTCCGAGTAGCGGTCGATCAGGTCGCGCACCGAGACCACGCCCACGATGGCGCCGCTCTCGT
>CAZJJQ010000307.1:0-5305 GCA_964546345.1 uncultured Planctomycetales bacterium | reverse complement strand
CGGCCCGGCGCGCTTCTGTGATCGCGTGGCCTCGGGCGAGCCGGCGCGGGTGGCCGAGGAGGCGGAGCGTCTCGCCCGCGCCGAGGCCGACGTCGGGCGCTCCGAGGTGGCGCTCCACGTGCTCGACGAGGGGCTGCGCGCGGCCGAGCGGCTCGGCGACACGCCGCGACTCGAGAGGCTGCTCGTGTCGGCCGTGGGTGTGGCCCTCGATCTCGCGACCTCGTCCGGGTTCGACCGGGTCCTGCATCGGATCGCCCTGGTCCGGTCCCCGAGCCCGCGCGTCCGGCGGCTCGAGGCGATCGCGCGCGCGGCCCAGCTGTACGCGAGCGGCGACGCCGACGGCGCGGCCCGGCGCCTCGACGACGCCCGTGCGGAGGAGGACGAGGACCCGCAGGTCGTGCGATGCGCTCTCCAGGTGCGCGCGCGGGCGGGGGAAGGCGTCCCGCTGCCCCGCCACGAGGCGACCCTTGCACGCATCGAAGCGGAGGTCGGGCGTTTCGAAGGCCGCGAGGCCCACTTCGAGCTCGACGCCTGGCGCGCGTGGTTGCGGTACCGGCAGGGGCGCTACGCGGAGGCCGTCGAGCTCTATCACCGCGCGGCGGCGCACGCGACCCGCCCGATCCGCCGGGTCGCGCACCTCTGCCTCGCGGCCGGCTCGGGGCTCGAGATCCACGCGCTCGACGGCGTGGAACGCGACGCGCGCGCGGCGCTGCGCCTCCTCGGCGCGGCGCGTCATCCCTCGTACGAGATGCTGGCCCTGCGCGCCCTCCGGGCCGCGGCGTACCGTCGGGAGGAGCCCCTCGACGCGTGGCCGGAGCTCGTCGAGGGCGCCGAGCGCCTGTCGCAGAGCGCCGGTGCCGGCACCGCCCTCGTGGAGGCGGCGTTCGCGTGGCGGCGCGGCGACGTCGCGACCGCGCGCACGCTGCTCGCGCCGGGGTGCACGCCCGCGTACGCGCGGTGGTTCCCGTCCGCGTTCGCGCTCGCCGCCTGTTTCCTCCACGCCCTCGGGGAGCTGCGGGGCGTAGGGTCCGAGGAGGAGCTCCTGCACCTGGCGCTGGACGCCTCCTATCCCGGATTCTGCGTGCAGGCGTGCGGGTTCCTCGCGTGGCGACGCCCGGAGCTGGTGCGTCCCCACGCCGCCTTCCTCTCGGCGCAGGCGGCGCGGCTGCCCCCGGCGTACGCCGATCGGCGACGCGAGGTGCTGTCGGTGGCGGAGGCGCTGGGGTACGCGTTGGGTACAGTGCGCCCGGGATGAGAGCCTCGGCGATCACCACCTTCCGCCTCCTGCGCGCCGCCCGGCGCTGGCCCGCCTCGAGCCGCGAGGCGTTCCTCCGCAAGTTCGCGGGCGACCGGCCCGGGCTCGCGGAAGAGGTGCTGGCCCTGCTCGCCGCCGATGCGCCCGAGACGGGGTTCCTGGCGCCGCCCCGGCTCCGTCCGCAGGGAGGGGTGGCAGGGCCGACGGGCCCGACGACCTTCGCCGCGGCTCACGTCCCACCGAGCTGGGAGGGGCGGCTCCTCCTGATGCGCTACCGGCTGACCCGGGTCCTCGCGCGCGGGGGCGCGGGCACCGTGTACGAGGCGTACGACGAGGTGGGGCATGGACCGGTGGCGGTGAAGGTGATGCACCGGCCCCTCGCAGGGCACCAGAAGGTGCTCGATCACATGCGGCGCGAGGTCGCCTGCCTGCGGCTCCTCCGGCTGCCCGGCGTGGTGCAGCTGCACGACGACGGGATCGAGGAGGACCGGTTCGTGCTCGCGATGGACCTGGTGGAGGGGGCGCCGTTCCCCGGGGTCGCGGGCGTCGTGCCCTGGCGCCGCATCGCGCACGCGACCCTGGCGCTCTTCGAGACGCTGGCCCGCATCCACGCGCTCGGCGTGGTCCACGGCGACCTGAAGCCGATCAACGTCCTGGTCCCGCCGGACGGGACGCCGGTCGTGCTCGACCTGGGGGTCTCGGGGGGACCCGCCATCGACGTGGCGCGGGACCGGACGGGCCCGATCGGCGCGACGGCGCGCTACATGTCGCCGGAGCACGCACGCGGCGACCCCGTGGGGGCGCCGGCGGACCTGTACGCCCTGGGGCTCATGGTCTACGAGGCGCTCTCGGGCCGTCGCCCGCACGATGCGCAGGACGTCACGACGCTCTACGAGCAACGGCGGTCCCGACGTGCGCCTCCGCTGGCCTCGGTCGCGCCCGGCGTCGAGCCGGAGGTCGCCGCGTGGGTGGACGCCCTGCTCGACGGGGATCCCGTGGCCCGGAGCCGGCGGGCCGCGGCGGCCCTGACGCACGTGCCGGGGTACGTCGAGCTCCCCGCTCGCGTGGAGGCGCTCCGGCGCCGCGATCCCCGGGCCCCCGTGCCGCGGGACGTCGTCGAAGCGCTGTTCACGGGGCCTCGGCGCATCCACCACCTGCCCGAGGACGGCGCGAAGGCGCTCCTCGAGCGCGCCGACGCGACGCCGTCCGCCCTGGTCGCCGAGCTTTCCGCGTGGGTGCGCGCCGGCCTCGCGCGCTGGGACGGCGACGGCGTCCGGGTGGATCGGCCGGCGCTCGAGCGGCTCCGCCTCGCGCCGCGGGGCGGCCGTGTCGCGGCGCCCTCCACGACGCCGGCCGACGTCGCCGCCGCGGACGGGGCGGAGGTCCGGCTCGCGCAGGTCCTCGCCACGGGGAACCTCGACCAGCTGCCCGGGGAGGCGGAGCTCTTCGCGGAGCAGGTCGCTCCCGTCGGAAGGTCCGCGGCGGCCCAGCTGGTCCTCGACGAAGGCCTGCGCGCCGCGCACGCCCTGGGGCAGGACGACGTCGTGGAGCGCCTGCTGCTCCGGTCCCTCCACGTCGCGCTCGATCAGGGCAGTGCGTCCGCCTTCGACCGGCTGCTCCACCGCATCGCGTTGATCCGCGAGCCGAACGAACGGATGCGGCGGATCGAAGCGTGCGTGCGCGCCGCCTGGGCGGGCGCCCGCGGCGAAGCCCTTCCGGCCCTCCGCCTCCTCGCGTCGGCCGGGTGCGAGCGGGACGCCGAGGTGGCGCTCGTCCATGCCGCGATGCGCATCCGGTCGAGGTGCGCCGACGCCCTGCCGCTGCCCGAGCACGAGGCGGTGCTGCGGAGCCTGGAGGAGACCGTGCGGCGCTTCCCGGGCCGCGAACGGGCCTTCGAGCTCGCCGCCTGGCAGGCGTGGCTCCGCCACTGTCAGGGCCGATACCACGAGGCGGCCTCCCTGTACCGGGCCGCGGCGAGCGCCCATCCGCACCCGGTCCGGCGTGCAGCACATCTGTTGCAGGCCGCGGATGCCTCCATCGAGGTGTACGAGCTCGACGCGGCGGAGCGCGACCTCGCGGAGGTCCTCGCCATCGGGGAGGCCGCGCGGCACTCCCTGCTCGAGGCGCGGGCGACGCGGGCGCTCCGGGGCTGCGCCTACCGACGGGAGCGTCCCGAGATCCCGGACCTCGAGCTCGTCGCCGCCGTGGCGGACCATCCGCCGGTGAGCCGGTGCGCCATCGTCTGGACGGAGGCGGCCTTCGCCTGGCGCCTGGGGCAGGTCGAGATCGCCCGCGAGCTCCTGGTGCCGCCGATCCGGTCGTTGCGGGGGCAGCTGCGGCCGGACCTGTGGGCCCTGGGCGTCGCCTTCGGGCTCGCCGTGGGCGTCCGCGTGCCGCCGGAGGCCGTGGACGACGCGATGCGCGGCGCGTTGACGTCGTCCCTGCCCGGCATCGCCTGCCAGATCCTGGCCCTCCTGGGGCTCGGCGCGCCCGAGGGGCGGGCGTCGCATCGCGCGCGCGTCCACGCCTGGGCGGAGCAGATTCCGCAGGAGCGCTGGCGTCGTCGGCGGGAGATCCTCTCGATCGACGAGGCCCTCGCGATCATGGACTCGGGACCGCAGGGGAGCGCGCTGACGGCGGCCTCGTCGTAACGACGTAGAATGACTGCAGCGTTCCGTTTCGCTCCCGGAGCTGGAGAGACTCCATGACCCTTCCTTCGCGTTCCGCGATTCCGTGCCGCGTGCCGCTCCCCCCTCCCGAGATCACCGACGGGGTGTACACGCTGACGCAGCCGCACCTGCAGGACCCCGTCGGCTGGCTCTGGGTCTCCCAGAACGGAGGCCTCGAGGAGTGGGTGGTGACCAGCAGCTGGCACATGCCGTCCTCGGGCAACACGCCGCAGGACGTGACGTTCGAGTACGTCGCGCCGTCGAGCACCGTGACCAGCGTCACCGACCTCCTCGCCTGGATCAAGGCGAACTACCCGGTGGAGTGCCCGAGCATCACCGGACGCTTCCGGCACAGCGTGTCGTACATGCCGGTCAGCTGCCCGCCCTAGCCCGGCCCTCCCGCATCGAAGCGCTCGATCCCCTCGTCGCGGCGCCGCTCGGCGCGGTGTGGATCCTCCGCGCGCGGGACCGGTCCGCCTTCGCGTCGGCGCTCGCCCTCGTCGAGGGGCGGGGCGCGCGCGCGCGTCCCCTCGTCGGGAGCGTCCCGCCCGAGGCGCTGCGCGCGCTCGAGACGGAGGCGGCGGCCACCGCCTTCCCACCGCTGCAGAGCCTCGCCGACTACCTGGGCGCGGACGTCCGCGCCCTCGCCCCCGGCGCGCGCCTCGCGCTGGCGCACGCGCTCCTCGCATCGAAGCTCGTCGAACTCGTCGAGGTCGCCTCGGCGGGTCCTCCCCCCGCGCCCCCCTCCTTCCGCCCAGGGGATCCCGCCCCGACGGGGCTCGGCGTCGCGCAGGTCCACCGCGAGCGCGGAGGCCGGGGCGCGGGCGTCCGCATCGCCGTCGTCGAGCGCGGGTGGGACCTGGCGGCGCCGCGGCTGCCCCTCGCCCGCCTCCATCGGCTCTGCAACGACTCCCTCGGCTTCGGGAGGCACGGCGACGCGGTGCTCGCGGTGCTCTGCGCCTCGCTCGACGCGGAGGGCCGCGGCGGGCTCGCTCCCGACCTCGACGGCGTGCTGCTCGCGGCCGAGGGCTCCCGCGCGTGGCCGGCGCTCGACCTCGCGGCGGACGCGATCGTGGCGGCCGTGGCGGCGTCGAGGCCGGGCGACGTCCTGCTCCTCGAGACGCAGCGCGAGGAGGGGGGGCTCGCCTGGCCGGCGGAGGTCTCGGCGCCGATCTTCCACGCGATCCGCCTCGCGACGGCGAGGGGGATCGTCGTGGTGGAGGCCGCGGGGAACGGGGGCGGCGACCTCGACGCTTTCGTGGCGGCGGACGGCCGGCGGCCGTTCCAGGGAGGAGCCTCGGGCGCGGACGACTCGGGGGCCGTCGTCGTCGGCGCCTGCGACGGGCCTCCGCGGTGGTCGATGCCGTCGGGTGCGACCCGG
>CAZJJQ010000306.1:0-5326 GCA_964546345.1 uncultured Planctomycetales bacterium | reverse complement strand
CGACCGCGTCGGCTACCCGCTGCTCGTCAAGGCCGCCCGCGGCGGCGGCGGCAAGGGCATCCGCCGCGTCGAGCGCCGCGAGGAGCTCGCCGAGGCCGTCCAACGCGCCGCGTCCGAGGCGAAGACCTCCTTCGGCAGCGAGGTGGTCTACCTCGAGCGCTACGTGGAGCGCCCGCGCCACGTCGAGATCCAGGTGATCTGCGACGACCACGACCACACCGTCGCCGTCGGCGAGCGCGAGTGCTCGGTCCAGCGCCGCCACCAGAAGATCATCGAGGAGACCCCCTCCCCCATCGTGGACGAGGCGCTCCGCACGCGGGCCATGGACGCGGCCGTGAAGCTGTCGCGCGCCGTGGGCTACCGCGGCGCCGGCACCGTCGAGATGCTCGTGGGCGCGGACCGTTCGTTCTACTTCATGGAGATGAACAACCGTCTCCAGGTCGAGCACCCCATCACCGAGCTCCGCTACGGCGTGGACCTCGTCCGCGAGCAGCTCCGGGTCGGCATGGGGCTCCCGCTGTCGTTCGGGGCCGCCGCCCCCGCCCCGCGCGGCTGCGCCCTCGAGGCGCGCGTGTGCGCCGAGGACCCCGCGAACGGCTTCGTCCCCTCCACCGGCACGGTCACCGCCCTCCAGCTCCCGGGCGGCCCCGGCGTCCGCATCGACGGCCACCTCTACGTCGGCCAGGAGATCACGCTCTTCTACGACTCGCTCCTCATGAAGCTGATCGTGCACGCGCCCACGCGCGAGGAGGCCATCGCCCGCCTGCGCCGCGCGCTCCACGAGACGCGCATCGGCGGCGTCACCACGAACGTGCCCCTGCTCCTCGAGGTCCTCGCCGACCCGCGCTTCCTCTCCGGCGACTACGACACCTCGCTGCTCGCGGGCTACCGCCCCCCCGACCCCACCGGCGCCTCCCGCCCCGACGCGGCCTCCGACCTCATGCCGGTGGTGGCCGCCGCGCTCGCGATGCACCGCCGCACCCCGCCCAAGGCCCTTCCCGCGCCCGGCGCCGCCACGGGCGGCGATCCCGCCTGGGTCCGCGAGGGACGGCGCGACCTCGGAGCCTGGCCCCGATGAAGTACTACGTGGACTGGGCCGGCCGCACCCGCGTCGTCGAGATCCTCTCCGGCAAGGACGGGCTCCGCGTCCTCGTGGACGGCGTCCCCCATCCCGCCGACCTCGAGTCCGTCGAGGGCACGGGCCTCCACAGCCTCCTCCTCGACGACCGCAGCGTCTCCTTCGCCGCGCGCTTCGAGCCCGGCGCGGCCATCCTCACCTTCCACGACCGCGAGGTCCGCGTCCCCGTCGAGGACGAACGCACCCGCGAGACGCGCAAGCTCACCGGCGGCGGCAAGAAGGCGCACGGGGCCGGCGTCCTCAAGAGCGTCATGCCCGGCGTCGTCAAGGAGCTCCGCGTGGCGGTGGGCGCGAAGGTGACGGCGCACCAGCCGCTGCTCGTCCTCGAGGCCATGAAGATGGAGAACGAGATCCGCGCCGACCGCAACGGCACGGTGACGAAGCTCCACGTGACCGCCGGCCAGGCCGTGGAGAAGGGCGCCCTGCTCGTCACGATCGGCGAGTGACGCCGGGGCGCGATCGTCCCCGGGAGGAGGGGGGCGGCGGGGGGAGGGGCCCTGCCCGGGAGGCCCGCGCATCCCCGCCCCTACCCGACGGTGGTGCCGAAGAGGGCCCCGACCCCGAACGTGAGCCCCATGGCCAGCGCGCCCCAGAACGTGACGCGCGCCACGCTCGTGACCCACCGCGACCCGCCGGCGACCGCGGCCATGGCGCCGAGCAGCGCGAGGAAGAGGAGGGACGAGAGGGCCACCACCCACACGAGGGCGGGTCGCGGCGAGAGGAACGTCGCGAGCAGCGGCAGCCCCGCGCCGACCGAGAACGTGGCGGCGGAGGCGAGGGCCGCCTGCACGGGCCGGGCGGTCGTCAGCTCGGAGATGCCGAGCTCGTCGCGGGCGTGGGCGCCGAGCGCGTCGTGGGCCATCAGCTGGTCCGCGACCTGACGCGCGAGCTCCTTGTCGAGGCCGCGCTTCACGTAGATGCCCGCGAGCTCGGCGCGTTCGGCCGCGTCGTCCGTGGCGAGCTCCTTCCGCTCGCGGTCGAGGTCGGCCCGCTCGGTGTCGGACTGCGAGCTGACCGAGACGTACTCGCCCGCCGCCATCGACATGGCGCCGGCGACGAGCCCCGCGATGCCCGCGACGAGGACGTCGCCCCGCGCGGCCCCCGACCCCGCGACGCCGAGCAGCAGGCTCGCCGTGGAGACGATCCCGTCGTTCGCGCCCATCACGGCGGCGCGCAGCCATCCGATGCGATCGGTGCGGTGGAGCTCGGCGGGGGCCGTGCGCATGACGGGGTCTCCGGGGGGTGCGCCCGATTGTCCACCTGCCCGGACGCGGCGCCGCGGAGGGGACGGGTCCCGCCCCCCGCCGCCCCCCACCTCCTCGACCCGGGCGTTCCGTCGGGCGGTCAGATCCGCCGCAGCAGGGCGGCGCCGAGGGTGTAGCCCGCGCCGAACGTGGCGAGGCACGCGAGGTCGCCGGCACGGGCCGTGCGCTCCTCGGCGAGCCCCAGCGCCACCCCGCACGAGCTCGTGTTCCCGTACCGCTCGAGGTTCACGACGAGCCTCTCGGGGGCGAGGGGCCCACCGAACAGCCGATCCTGGATCCCGTCGAGCATCAGGGCGCTCGCCTGATGGAACAGGAACAGCCGCACGTCGTCCGGCGTCAGGCGGTGCCCCTCGAGCAGGGCCAGGGTCTCGCGGGCCACGAGCGGCACCACGTCGCGATACACCGAGGGGCCGTTCTGGAAGAACCAGGGGGAGGCCGGGTCGCCCGGCGCCGGGTCCGTCTCGCCGCGCGCGGCGGCCGCGCGGGCGGCGACGAGGCGCTCGGCGCCGCCGAGCCCGGTGCGGATGTTGCGGCTCCACTGGCTGCGGCACCGCACGTCCACGAGGCGCCAGCCGCGCTTGGCGCCCGCGACCTCCGAAGCCTCGACGACGGCGGCCGCCCCGGCGTCGCCGAAGAAGTAGGAGAACGTGGGGTCGCGGTAGTCCACGCCGGCGGTGAAGTACTCCGCGGCGACGACCAGGGCGCGTCGGGCGGCCCCCGAGCGGAGGAGCCCGCGGACCAGCTCGAGCCCGTAGACGAAGCTCGAGCAGGCCGCGGAGACGTCGAACGCGTAGGCCCGTTCGGCGCCGATCAGGCTCTGCACCTGGACCGCCGTGGCGGGATAGATGCGGCCCGGCGTCGAGGTGCCGACGACCACCACGTCGAGGTCCGAGGCCGCGACCCCCGCCTGCTCGAGGGCCTCGCGGGCCGCGACCGCGCCCAGGTCGGCCGCATGCACGTCGCGCGTGGACGGTCGCCCGGCGAGGAGCGCCGCGCGGTCGATGACCCGGCGCGTGCGGATCCCGATGCGGCGTTCGATGTACTCGGAGAAGATGCGCCGGTGCAGGGCGTCGGGCGACCCGCGGCCCTGCGGCGCCTCGGCGAGACGTGCCCGACACCAGGTGGACGCGGTGACCCAGGCGTCGAGGCGCGCGGGGTCGGCCATGACGGCCACGTCGTCGTTGGAGAGCACGTCGTCGGGCAGGCAGCGGCCGGTGCCCGTGATGACGGGGCCGGTCGCGTCGGAGGGGGTGGGGACCGGCTTGCCCATCGAGAGCGCGACCCTCCGCTCGGTCGCCTCCCCGAGGGGGCCCGGCGACCGTGCGCGCGGGACCGACGGCGCCCGACCGTCGGCATCGGCCCCACCGGGGGCGTCCGCATGAGCGCATGTTCGCCGGTGCGGCCGGGGGGAGGGCGAGGATTCTCCCCGGCAGGCCCCTTGCACCCCCGAGCCAGGGGGAAAGGGCCCACCGCCGCCACGAGGGGGGAGGCCGGCGCCGCGCGGGAGGGGGTGGAAGAAGCGGGGGCCGGCGGCCCTGCGGTCGAGGGCGGGCGCCCCGCGACTCCCGAGACGAGCCACGGACGAGGCTCCTCGGCCGTCGGACGAGGGCACGCTCACGCCTCCTCCTTCCAGTGCGATCGGAACTCGGACGTGGCGCCCGACGCCGGCACCGCCGCTTCGTCACGCCGCGGCTCCGACGGGAGAGCCGAGGGCGTCCCGCCCCGCCCCTGGGCCAGCCCCGCGCGGACGTCCTCCGGCGAACGCCACTTGGACCGAGGCGGCACGAAGCTGCCGGCGGGCAGGTGCACCCGGGGACCGATCCGACAGCCGGCCCCCACGTTGACCGACGTGCCCGTGGACGCCCCTGCCTCCATGCGGGTGAGATGGCTGATGTCGCAGCATCCCCCGACGGAGACCCCCGCCTCCAAGTGGACGCGCATCCCGAGCGCCACGGCCACCCCGATCTCCGCGCCCTCCTCCAAGACCACGCCCGGGGCCAGCATGCTCATGTGGCCGATCATGGTGCCCTTGCCGAGGGAGATCCGATCGACGAGGATGCTCCCATCGTTCAGGCACACGTTCGTGCCGAGCGTGGACTTGTTCGCCACGTAGGCGCCGGGGCCGAAGTCGAGGAGGGGGAGGTCGCGGATCCAGGTGTCGGGGTAGACCGTGAACGCCATCTGGCCCCGGTAGCCGAACAGTCGGAAGAGCAGCCGTCGGAGCAGGGGGACCGTCAGGAACATCCAGTAGATGGGCGTGAAGTAGTAGACGGCGGTCCAGCAGAGCCCGTACAGGCGGCGATTGCGGTAAGCGGGCACGCGCAGGTCCCGCGGGAAGGACCCGGGCACGATGGAGCGGTGGAAGGGCACGCTCAGGGCGCCGGCGGTGAGCACGAACCCGAGGGCGTAGAGGAGGGGAGCCGCGAGCCAGAAGGCGCCCCGGAGCACCGCGACGGGTGGCAACGCGGCCTCGAGCACCGTGAGGCCGAGGGCCGGAAGGCCGAAGATGAGCGACATCAGCAGCACTGCGACGACGTGGAACATGGGACCTCTCCGCCGGGCCGCACGAACACGGACTCGGGCGGACCCGGGGCGCGCGCGTTTCGAAGTCCCCCGGGCTCCCTCCCGGGAACATCGGGTCGGGCGGGCCCGTCCAAGGCAGAGTGCTCGGGCCGCGCGTCGGGTCGCAGCCCCCCCGCGGGGTCTCGGGAGGTCACATGGGCAAGCTCGCCGTCGTCGTCGCCGTCGCTGCGCTCGGGGCCGCCGGTTGGTCCGCCTGGTCCCTGGAGGGGATGCGGAAGGACCTCGGCTCGCTGCGCGGCGAGGTCGAGCTGCTCGCACCGCTCGAGGCGCGGATCGCCGCGCTCGAGGCCGCCCGCGGCGCGGCGAAGGGGCCGACCCCGCCTCCCGCGCTGCCGAACGC
>CAZJJQ010000305.1:0-5355 GCA_964546345.1 uncultured Planctomycetales bacterium | reverse complement strand
GCGCCGCGCCGGTGGACGACCGGTTGGACCCAGTGGACGCCGAAGCTGCCGGGTTGGTGCCGCTCCCGCGGCTCCCGGAAGAGCGTCGCCCGGATCGAGACGCCCCGGCCGGCGTCGAGCCGCTCCGCGACCAGGCGGAGCCCGAAGGTGCCGGGAGGGCGCTTCGTCGCCGCGAGCCGGAGGAAGCCGGTGTAGAGGCCCGCAGAGAAGGTCTTTCCGACGCTGCCGGCGAGGGCCGCACGGAAGCGATCGTCTCCGGGGGCGGAGTCCTCCGTGAGCACCGCCTCCGCCACGACGAAGGAGAGCCGGCGGGCGAGGGATCGCAAGGCACCCCGCCCCGGGGCGTCGTCCCCGAGCGCGCGGGAGGCTTCTAGGACCGCCGGGAACGCCGCGAGCCCTCGGGCTTCGATCGCCGCGATGGCCGCCGTTCGCACCGCCGGGTCGGCGTCCGAGGCGCGACCGAGGTCGGCCCGCAGGACCTCGTACGGGATCGGCTGGGGCGCTTCCCGGCCGGCAGACGGGGCGATCGGCGGCTGCCCGTGTGCGGCGCGCCACCGGTTCGCGAGCGCGACGCGGGCCTTCGCGCGCTCGAGGCTCGGTGCCTTCGCGTCGAACGTCCATCGCGCGGGGAAGCGCTTCGAGAGGGCGTAGGCGGCGATCTCGCCGATGACGGGATCGCGCTCGGCGGCGTCCAGCGTGACCCACTGTCCGAACGTCCGGTCCGCGTCCTCGAGGCGGTCGGCGAGGAGCGACTCGAGCACGGGGAGCGCGGAGTCGGGGAACGGCGCCTCCGGCGCGGGGTCCGTGACCGTGACGCCCGTGTGGCCCAGCCGGTCGGTCCACGTGGACGTCTGCGGGCCGGCGGGAACCAATCGCGCGACGACTTCCGAACGCACGAGCGGCGGCGCCTCGGCGAGGCCGGCCGCGAGGGCCTCGAGGGCGACGGGATCCCGCGTCTTCACCAGGGCGTCGAGGGCCAGGATCCAGGTCGGTTCCAGGGAGGACGCGCCCGGAGACGGCCTCTCCTCCAGCCTGCCGAGCCCCGCCCTCCACGTTCGGACGAGCTCGTCGAGACCTTCGCGTCGTCCGCGGGCGAAGGCCGCCGAGGCCGCGCCGACCCGGGCGCCGGGGTCGGACAGACGGGGAAGCAGACGCACGAGGGCGGCGCTCGCCGCCTCGCCGGGGATCTCCGCGAGGCACTGCACGGCGTAGGGCTGATCGGAGTCCTCCGAGGCCATCGCCGCCGCCTCCAGAGCGGTCACCGCCAAAGCCGGGTCGAGCTTCGCCAGTCGATCCGCGCGGCCGAGCGCCGCCCAGGTTCCTCCCCGGATGGCCTCCTCGAGGGCACGGGCTTCCCCCAGCGGCCGGACGCGGGCGTACCACTCGGTCGCGCGGGCACGTCGGGTGCCCCGCTCCGCCGTGAGCCCCGCCCGACCTCCGGGCGTCTCGAGGACCCCGCCGGAGATCCGGTCGAGCGTGTGCCAGGCGAGATCCCCGACCCGCAGGACGTCGGTGACGTCGAGCAGCGTCACCACCCGCCTGGACCAGGAGGACTCGTCCCTGCTGTCCACGCAGCGCGTGAGCCGTGAGTCGTCGAGCGCCGCGAGCAGCGCCGGCACCGCCTCGAACCCGAGCTCGGCGAGCCGGTGGTGCGCCGGGGGCTCCGTGTCGGTTCGGCCCCAGGTCCAGCGGATCGCGCCGTCGAGGATCCACTCCTTCGCCTCCTGCAGCTCGTGGACGAGCCAGGGGACGCGCTCCTCCGCCGCGAGCTCCTTCCACGCCTTCGGGGGGTTCACCGCCCTCGCGGCCTCGTCCTCGACCATGGACGCCAGCACGCCCCGGCCACGCTCGAGCTCCACGCGGTTGGAGTCGTGGGCGAAGTGCCTCGCGGCCCGCTCCCAGTCGGCGGCCAGCTCGCGCCAGGACCGGCCTTCGTCCGGGAAGGAGCGAGCGAGCGCGTCGAGGGCGTGCGCCGCGATCTGCTTCCGCACCCACGCGTAAGGACCCGGGGGCCCCGCCGACGGCGGCGCGGGCCCCTCCGGCTCGTCCGCCTGCGCGGCGTCGAGCAGGCGTCTCGCCAAGGCGTCGAGCCCACGCCCGGCGCAGGCCCGCGCGAGGACGGCCTTCCGCCAGGAGAAGGGGGCCTTGCGGCCCGCGCCCCAGCCGGAGGCCGTGCCGACGAGATCGAGGGCGTCGAAGCCCGTGCGGTTCCACGGCTCCCCGGCGATCTCGCGCTTCGGCAGCCGGCGGGCCTCGAGGTCCACCGTCAACACGTCCACCGACGTGTCCGTCTCCCGGACGAGCCATCCGAAGCGCGGCTCCTGCTGCGGCTGGGCGTCGCCCCGTCGGCTCCAGAGTCCGAACCACACATGCCCGAACGGGAGCTTCGAGACGTCGGGGTAGCCCAGGTCGTCCCACCAGCGGAAGAAGGCGCGATCCGCGTCGGTGAGGGGCGTGGGCGCAGCCGCCGACGGGGCGTCGTCGCCCCCGTGGGCCGGAACGGCGAACGCCCACCCGAGGAGCGCCGCGACGGTCCACACGCGCAGGCGGCACGCGCGGCGCCCGCGCCCCCCCACGGCCTACGCCTTCTTGACGGGCGGCAGCGCGTAGACCTTCGCGAGCACCTCGGCGGCGATCTTGGCGTCGGTGGCCTGGAGGCGCTCGGCGCTGCGCAGGGTCGTGTTCTCGCCCTCGATGCGGGCGCGCTCGCCGGCGCCGAGGCCCTCGCGGCCGAGCTCGCGCAGGTGGGAGAGATGCCGGTCGATGTCGCCCTGGACGAGCGGGTGCCGGCGGATGCCGTCGAGCCAGTCCTGCATCAGGGGCCGGCCGAACCAGAAGTCGCCGCAGCGATCGACGTAGTCCTGGGCGGCGAGCTCGCTGTCGAGCCCCTTGGGGTGCGTGCCGGCGTCCGTGGGGTGCTCGGCCTTGTCGTCGGAGCCGCCCGTGACGGGCTCGTCGCGACCCGCGCCCGTCGCGGGCGGAAGCTCGTCGGCGGGCCGCTCGCAGAGCATGGGAGGCAGGTAGAGGTTCGCGAAGAAGCCGCGACGGAAGGCGTTCACCGACCCCACGAAGTCGCGGGAGAACAGCCGGGCGAGTCCGAGGTTGTAGAGGGCGTCGGGATCGTCGTCGATCTCGGAGAGGCGGGCGATGGCGGCCTCGAGGCGCCCCATGCGGAGGAACGTCTCGCCGACCAGGAACTTCACGTCCAGGGGGTCGGTGGGCGCGAGGCGGAGAAGCTTGCGGAACACACGGGACGCGTCTTCGTACGACCCGAGCCAGAACAGGCAGAGGCCGTGGCCGTGCAGGGCCCGGAGGTAGGGACGTGTCGTCGGGTCCGACCACCAGCGGCGACCGAGGGCCTTGCGCTTGCCGCCGGGGGCCCCCTTGCCGCCGGGAGCCCCCTTGTCCCCGGGGAACGACGAGGCTGAGGCGGGCTTCTCAGGCGGGAGCGCGCGCTTGGCGAGGCGCACGGCCTTGCGGAAGTCGCGATCGGCCCGCTCGAGCCGGCCGAGGTCGTACTCCGACTTCCCCCGGCCGCACCAGGCGTCGGGATCGTCCGGGTCGAGGTCGAGCGCGCGCTCGTAGCAGCGCAGCGCCTCCTCGGGCTCCCCGCGATCGAGGAACTGCTTCCCGAGGTCGCAGAGCTTCCGGGCTTCGCTTTCCATCGGGTCGATCCTACCATCGGCCTCTCGGGTCGTGGCCGCGGGCCCGACCGGAGGCC
The DNA here is from genome assembly GCA_964546345.1 of uncultured Planctomycetales bacterium. Classification (GTDB taxonomy): domain Bacteria; phylum Planctomycetota; class PLA2; order PLA2; family JAEUHO01; genus JAYTCP01. The sequence continues at coordinate 1,634 of CAZJJQ010000305.1, read as the reverse complement.
GATGACCCGCCCCCGACTCGCGCTCCTGCTCCTCCTCGCGGTCGGCGGCCTCGGCTGGCTCGTCGAGCGCCTGATCGTCACCGATGCCGAGGCCATCGAAGCGACGGTCGAGCGGCTCGCCGCCCACGCCTCGCACGGCAGGTGGGACGAGTTCGAGGCGCTGCTGGCCGACGGGTTCGACAGCCCCTGGGGCGACAGGACCAAGTTCCCGAAGGCCGTGGCGGACCTCATGAAGCGGTTCGGCGTCCAGACCGCGACCGTCACCTGCGGGCAGGTCACCGTGCGGGGCGACCGGGGGGCCGCCGCGGTGACGGTGCGGGGGAATGGAGCGGCGGGCGGCTTTCCCGTGCCGGGGCGCGTGGACCTCGTCAGGACCGATGAAGGCTGGCGCGTCGTCGGCGTGACGTCCGACATGGATGCGTCGGGTTGGAGACGCGTCCGATGAGCGAGGGCGGCGGCGAGCTCCTCCCGACCGGCCGTGGCGCGCGCATCGGTCTCGTCCTGGGGCCCGCCCTGTTCGTCGCGGCGCTCGTGCTGCCCCTGCCCCACCTCGTCGCAGCCGACGGTCACGCGGTCCCCTCGACCTCGGCGGTGCGCGTCGTGCTGGGTCTCTCGTCCTGGATGGCCGCCTGGTGGATGACCGAGGCGTTCCCGCTCGCGGCGACGTCGCTCCTCCCGGTCCTCGTCCTGCCCCTCGCGGGGGTCCTGCCCGCGCGGGACGTCGCGCGGGTCTACTTCGACGACACGATCATGCTGTTCCTGGGCGGGTTCTGCCTCGCGCTCGCCATGGAGCGCACGGGGCTCCACCGCCGGTTCGCGTTCGCGGTGGTGCGCCTCGCGGGCACGCGTCCCCGGCGCCTCGTGCTCGGCTTCTTCCTCGCGAGCGGCCTGGTCTCCATGTGGGTCAGCAACACCGCGACGAGCCTGATGCTGATGCCCGTCGCGGTGACCGTGGTGCGCGCGCTCGTCGGCGCCGACCCCGGCGCACGCGACGTCGGCGCCCGCCGCTTCGCCGCCTGCTGCGTGCTGGCGGTGGCGTACGGCGCCAGCCTCGGCGGCGTCGGCACCCTCATCGGCACGCCGCCGAACGTGGTGTTCCAGCGGCACTGGCAGGAGCTCGTCGCGAGCGGCGCGGCCCACACGGAGGTCACGTTCGGCCGCTGGATGCTCCTCGGCGTGCCGCTGGTGGCGGTCCTGCTGCCCATGGCGTGGTGGCTGCTCGTGCGCGTCGCCCTGCCGATGCCCGCGACGCTCGCGGGCGCGGACGGAGCGGGCGTCCTCGAGAGGCTCCGGCCCGCCGGTCGGGCCACCTTCCCCGAACGGATCGTCTTCGGCGCGTTCATCGTGACGGCGCTCCTGTGGGTGACGCGCCAGCGGCTCGACGTCGGCGGCTTCGCGCTCCCGTTCACCGGCTGGGAGCGCCTCTTCGCCCGCCTTCCCTCGAAGACCGGCGAGGGCACGCCGTTCGTCACCGACGGCACGGTGGCCATCGCGGCGGCGCTGTTCCTCTTCGCGATGCCGACGCGGGGCACGCCCGGCGACCGCGTCCTCCCGTGGACCTACGCCACACGGCACCTGCCGTGGGGCACGCTCCTCCTGTTCGGCGGCGGCTTCTGCCTCGCCGAGAGCTGGCG
>CAZJJQ010000304.1:0-5404 GCA_964546345.1 uncultured Planctomycetales bacterium | reverse complement strand
TCCGGGCGGCGTCGTTCCGGGCGGCGTCGCTACGGGCGGCGTCCCGGCGGGCGGAGAGGTCGATGTCGGAGGCGTGGAGGAAGCCGGTCACCCCTCCCCCGAGGTCCACGAAGGCGGCGCCGATGCCCCGCTCCACGTTCTGGACCCGGCCCACGAAGATGTTGCCCTTGCCGGTAGGGTCGGTCCCGGCCTCGACGTAGACCTCCTCGAGCCGCCCGTCCTCGAGGAGGACGACACGGACCTCTTCGGGGTCGTCGGCGTTGATGAGGAGCGTTTTTTCCACGGTGCGCCGGGAAGGTAGCACGGGAGTCCCGTCGGGCCCGACGACTTCGTCGGGCGCTCGAGGCCGGTCGCCGCCGTAACGGCTCCGGCCGCGGCACCCACCTCCGTCGAGGGGGCGCCGCGGCCGGGAGAGGACGCCCGTGGGCGCCCGACGTGGGTCAGCGGGTCGGACCGACCGGGACCGGGGCCGGCGCCGCGGGCGCGCACGGGGCGGGGGTGGGCGCCGGGGCGCCCTGGGCCCCCAGCTGGCGGTACTGGTCCGCCAGGCGGTCGGCGCGACCGGACAGCTCGTCGCCGATCGTCGTGTTCGCCGCGTCCGAGCCACGCAGGATCCGCGGGGTGATCGTGATGATCAGGTTCTGCTGGGCGGTCTGCTTCTCCTTGCCCCGGAAGAGCATGCCGAGCACGGGCAGGTCGCCGAGGACCGGGATCTTGTCCGTCCCGTCGATCTTGCGGTCCTCGAGGAGGCCGCCGATGACCGCCGTCTCCTTGTCGCGCAGGAGCATCTGCGTGACCAGGGTGCTCGACGCCACGCGGGGCAGGTCGATGGACTGGTCGCCCACGGTGAACCGCTCGAAGCCGGGGATGTCGCTGGTCGTGCCGCTGAGCGCGCGCTGCTGCGGGATGACCAGCAGCATGATCTTGTTCTCGCCCGGGATGACGTGCGGGATCACGAGCAGCTGGAACCCCACGTTCACCGGGGAGTTGTCCGCCTCCTCGATGGAGAACTCGAGGCCGCCGTTCTGGTTGCTGGCGGCGGTGCTGCGCGCGTAGCGGATGGACTCGCCGACGAAGATCGTGGCCTCCTGGTTGTCGAGCGCCAGGATCTTCGGGGCCTGCACGAGCTTCGAGCATCCGCTGTGCTGGATCGCCTGGAACAGGAGCTGGGTGCCCGAGAAGTCGAGCGTCCCGTAGCTGAAGCCCGTGGCGGTCGGGAAGTTGGCGCCCGAGAGGAAGTCGGCCCAGCCGCTCTCGGCCACCCCGAACGGGAGGCGGTGCGGGGCCCGTGCGCCCGTGAAGCCCATCTGGAAGCCGTTGTCGCTCTTCATCCCGAGGCTCAGCCCCTCGGTCATCGTCGTGGAGATGAAGTTCATGTCGATGAAGATCTGCGGCGGCTCGGTGTCGAGCTGCTCGCAGAGCTGGCGCACCCGGGCGAGCTTCGGGGCCGTGCCGGTGTAGAGCACGGCGTTGCTGCCCGGGATGTAGGTCACGTCGCCGCCGTCGGGCTTCACGATCGTCCGCAGGGCCTTGACGATCGGGAACATGTCCTCGGCCTTCGTCGGGTCGTCGCTCGGGATGAACACGTCCGACTCGACGATCTCGGCGCCGGTCGTCGCGCTGCCCGCGGCCGCGGTGCCGCCCGAGGAGGAGCCGCTGCTGCCCGAGGCGCCCGACTTGACCACGCCCTTGTACGGGGGCGGCGGCCGCAGGTAGCGGAACGCGTACGTGGCGCTGCCGAGCTCGAGGTCGCTCGTCGGCACCACCCGCAGGATGCCGTAGTCCTCCTCGACCAGGGAGTACTTGCCGGCGGTCTCGACGATGTGCCGGAGCGCGGCCTTCCAGGGCACGTTCTTCAGGTTGACCGTGACCGTGCCCTTCACGCTGGGCGAGACGAACACCGTCGCGTCCACGGACGTGGCGATGGTCGTGACGACCTTGCCGATGTCCTCGTTCTCGAAGGACATGACGAGCGGCATCGGCCGCTCGATGCGGAGGAGGTTGGGGGCCTTGCGGATGAGGGCGCCCCCGATCTTCTCGACCATGGTGTCGAGCGCCCAGACCCAGTGGAGGTCCACGACGCGCAGGGTGACCCGCTCGTTCTCCGCCTCGGGCGCGACGATCAGGTTGACCTTCGTCTTGGGCTGGATGCGCTCCGCGATGACCTGCTTGAGCGGGGCGTCGGTGACGTCGAACGTCACGCGCCCGTCGCCCACGTCATACTCCCGGTAGGTGGCCGGGTCGCTGCGGTCCTCGGCCGCGGCCGAGCCGCCGCCGAGCGGGCTGCGGGACGGGCCTCCGAGGAGCGCGGCGAGCCCGAGGAGGGAGGCCGCGGCCATCCAGGGCGCACGGCGGACGGACCGGATCGACATGGGGAACGCCTCCATACGACGACGGAGCGCTCCCCCGGGGGGAGCCGACCCGCCGCAACCGCAACCACTGTTGGATGTTGTCGGTTCGCCGGCCGAGGAAATCAAGGATCCTCGCCCCGGCGGACGCGCGCGCCCCCCGCGCGGCGCCTCTATCGGCTGGAAATCCTCTCGACCGGAGCCCTTCCCGGGGGCCGCCCCGGTCCGCCCCCCCGCGCCCCCCCCTTCCCGGCGGCGGCTCGGGGACCGCCCCCCCCTCCGGCTCGCCGGCCCCGCCCCGGCACGCTTGCGCGTCCTCAACGAAGCGGCCCCGCCGAGGGCTCGGCGGGGCCGTCGAAGGACGGGGGCGGCGGGCGGTCCGGTCAGCGGCCCCCGACGGTGACGCCGATGTTGCCCGAGCGGCCAGGACCGCCCGTGCTCGAGGCGTCCTCACGGCCGACCCGGATCGTCTCGCCCTGGAAGGAGAACTCGACCCCGTCCTTCGCGATGGCCGTCACCTTGGGCTCGATCTTGCCGTCGATGGCGTCCCCGACCCGGACCGGCTTGCCGTTCACCAGGGCGACGGAGCGCGCGGGCTCGATGGGGTTGAGCAGGACGCCCGTCACGTGGATGCCGCGGGAGTGGAACTCGGTCAGGATCTTCCCGCGCTTGCGGAACCGGACGATGTCCTCGAGGATCGGCTGGGCGGCAGGCTCGACGGACTTGCCGCGGACGAAGCCCTCCCAGGCGGTCACGACGGAGGAGACCTCGGCGAAGTCGCCCTGCTCGAACGCGACGGCGATCTGGTCGCGGGTCGATTCGGCGACCGCGACCGTCACCTTGAGCTCGCGCGGCAGGTCCTTGCGGGTCGTGGCGACCTCCTCGATGGCGAACCGGACCTTGTCCGTGCGGGCCAGCAGGTCGGGGAAGGTGACGCTCTTGACGCTGGCGACGTTGGCGACGCGGACCCGCAGCTCGTTCACGAGCCCGTCCACCTCCTGGCCGAGCCGGTCGCGCTGGAAGAGCTGGCCCTCGAGGAGCAGGGCCTTCTCCGCCTCGGTCTTCTCGCGGATCTCGTCGTAGCGCTTCTCCATGTCGAGGACGAGGGTCTCCTCCGCGAGGAACCGCTTCTTGGTGACCTCGGGGTCCTCGACGATCACCTCCTTGCGCACGTCCACGAAGGGGTCGCGCCGCGAGGCGGAGGCCACGAGCTTGTACGAGTCCCGGCGCTCGGGCTGGAAGCCCGCGATGCGCTGCTGGATGGCCGGGTCCTCGAGCCGCTCGGCGAGGTTGGGGATCGGGGTGGCGGCCTTGGCGGTGGCCGGAGGCGCGTAGTAGTAGGTCTCGAGCGCGAGGGAGACCTTGTGCGTCGTGTCCTGGTCGCTGTCCTTCGGCTTCGTGCCGGCCTTCACCTTGAAGCCCTTGATCGCGACGAGGCGCTCGTCGTTCTCGATCATGTTGAACAGCCGCAGCAGGGAGGCCGCGTCCGCCTCGCACTCGACCGCGTTCGGCGTGACGTAGACGCCCTTGGCCAGCTCGCTCTCCTTCGGCGCGTTCTCGGGGAGCTTGGTGAAGCGCGCCCCCGCCTGCGTGAAGAAGGTGGTCAGGTTGCTGTGGAAGTCGGCGATGCGCTGCTTCGTCGGCAGGATCGAGAGCTCGCGGTCCTGGACCTCGCGGAAGACGATCACCTCGTCCTCGCGGTCCTTGGTCTTGCGGATCTCGACGTCGGCGAGCTCGATGCGCTGCTCGAGGGAGGCGATCTCCTCCTCGGTCTCGCGGATCTGGGCGCGGTCGCTGAAGATGAGGGCGGTGATGCCGCCCGTGAGGGCGACGGACGCGCCGATCGTCAGCCAGAGCCGCTGCTTCTCGGAGAGCTTGGGCACGGGGGCCTCCTACTTCGTCGCGCCCTGGGGAGCGGTCCCCTGGGGCTTGGTCGCGGCGTCGCCGAGGGCGGGCGCCTTGAGCCGGAGCTCGTACTTGTAGGCCCCCAGGATCGGAGGCGTCAGGGTCACCGAGCTGTGCTGTCGGTCGATGATCTCGATCGTCGGGTTGCTGATGGACACGAAGTCCTGGAAGAACTCGCTCGCGTGCCGCGTCGTGTCCGGGTCGCCCGTCAGCGCGCGGTAGAAGGCGCTGCTCTGGGCCGGTCCCTCGTTCGGCGTCTCCATCGCGAGGAAGCCCGCGAAGCGCACCTGGCCGCCGTCGGCGGGGCCGCCGAGCGTGCCCGGGCGGCGGTTCACCGCGAGCTGCGTCGGCACCTCGAGCTCGTCGAGCCAGGCGGAGTAGGACGCGTCGCGGCCGGCGACCACCTCGAAGAACTGGTCGAGCTTCCTCGACCACAGCACGCGGTTGCGGTTGATCGTCTGGATCGCGCGACGCCGCTGCTGGAACTCCTCGATCTCGCGCTGGAGCGCCAGCGAGCGGTCCTTCTGGACCTCCTTGCTGCCGGCGGTCTCCTCGCGCATCGACCGGACCTCGCGCACGTTGGCGAGCTGGACGAAGTGCGTGTAGGCGTAGGCGCAGGAGGCGCCGACGACGAGCACCGCGCCGGCCACGATGGCCACGAAGCGTGCGACGGGCGTGCCGGTCGCGCGCCGATGCTCGGGGGGGAGTAGGTTGACCTGGATCATGGTCTAGGCATCCCTCCGAAGCCGCGAGGCGAGCCCCACGGCGATGGCCAGCTCCCCCGCGTGCTCGCGGAGGGCGCCGGCGTCCACACGGTCGGCCGCGATCGGCAGGTCCCCGGTGGGGTCCCAGGCCGCGGTCGGACGGTCCACGACGCGCCCGAGGTCCTCGGCCAGGCCGGCGAGGCGGGCGCCTCCGCCGGAGAGCAGGACCTCGTCCACGCCGCGGTCGAACTGGTTCTCGAAGTACTCGAACGAGAGTCGCACCTCGGTGGCGAGGTCGTCCACGGCCGGCGCGACGGCCGCGCGGACGCGCTCGGTCGCGTCCCCGGGACGGCGCTTGAGCTGCTCCGCCTCCGGGTCCTTCAGGCCGAGCCGGGTGGCCACCGCCTGCGTGAAGGCGTCGCCGCCCGCGTGGATCTCGCGGGTGAA
>CAZJJQ010000303.1:0-5414 GCA_964546345.1 uncultured Planctomycetales bacterium | reverse complement strand
TGACCACCGGGAAGTTCACCAGCGGCTCGCCGCCCTGGAACTCGATGGTCACGTAGGGCGACGGCGTCTGGAGGATGAGGTCGACGGCCCTCTCCGCCGTCTCCTTCGTCATGTCCGTGTGCGTCGCCGTCATGTCCGCGCGCGACGCGTGGCAGTACACGCAGGTCTCGTTGCAGCGCAGCGTGACCACGATCATGTGGAGGTTGGGGCCGTTGTGCAGGAAGCGCTTGCGCCGCTTGAGCCGCTCGACCGCCGCCGGGACGTCGAACTCCGCGCGGAGGAAGTTGCCCCGCTTGAGCCGCTCGTACATCTCCGTCCCGCGCTCGATCGTCCCCTCGGCGAAGGCCCGAAACTCCTCCCGCGTGAGGAGGATGAAATCCCCCTGCGCGTTGGTCACCACGAAGGCCCCGTCGACCTCCCGGAAGCGGAAGAAGCCCGGGAAGCTCGTGCTCGGCCGGAGCCCCTCGAGGAACAACGGCGCCGTCATTTCGCCCCCTCCCGCACCAGGCCCAGGGCGTAGTTGCCCAGCTCGCGCGCCACGCGGCGCTCGCGCTCGGGCTTCGCCGTCTCCACCGACACCACCCGGTGCTCGCCCTCCTCGCGCACCGCGATCGTCGCGAAGCGCGCGAAGGCCGCCACCGCCCCGTCGACCGCCGCCGCGGGATAGATCTCCTTGTGGAAGCGTCGCTCGGTCACGGCTTGGCCTCCGCCTCCTTCGCGGCCTTCTTCTGCTGCTGCTTCTCCTCCCACGACATCGCGATGCCCAGGGGGTCGTCGAAGCCCTCCTCCGTGAAGTCGAAGGAGGCCAGGTCGTCGAGCGTCGGCGCCCCCATCGCCCCGGCCAGCGCCTGCGTCGTCACCGTCTCGAGGATCGCCCGGTTCTCCTCGACGATCTTCTGCCGCCACGCCTGCGAGAGGAGCTCGTTGGCGAACTCCCCCACCATCGCCCGCAGCGCCTCGGGCGTCGCGTCGCCCTTCTTCGACGAGAGGGTCACCGACCAGGCCCCCTCGCGCGGGCGGTCGAGCAGCACGAAGCACCGGTCGATGAAGATGTACGCGGCCCCGTAGAGGGCCTCCAGGGGGTAGAGGGCGGCGTCGACGGTGACGGTCACGCCGCCGTCGACAGGGTCACGGGCCACGAGGCTCGGCGGAAGGCCGAGGTCGTTGGAGGGTTCGTTCGTCGTCTGGGTCATGAGGGAGGATGCGGGCGCGCAGGCGCCTCGCGCGCGAGAATACACGGAGCGAGCCAAGGCCGGAGAGATCCCTACGGATCGCGGCGGTACCGGAGGAGCCACTGGTTGCTCGTCCCGGGGCCCACGTCGCGCCGCTCGACCAGCGTGAGCCACGGGGCCGCCCGGGTGATTCGCCCGTGGGCCTCCGCCGCCCCGTCGTTGCGCAGGTGCTCGAAGGCCGCCGGCGACCCCTCCGCCGCCGCCGCCTGGCGCCGCGAGCGGACCACCCCGAAGGCCACGTTGTCGACCACCGTCAGCGTCCCGCCCGAGGGGAGCGACCCCGCAAAGGTTTCCAACACCCGCACCGGATTGCGCAGGTGGTTCCAGCTCCGGAGCACGAGGACGTGGTCGGGGGAGGGGAGGTCGGGCGGCGGGTCTTCGGCCTCGGCGACGTGGAGGCTCGCCGTGGCGAAGCGCGCGCGGAGCGACGCGACGCGGGCCGGGTCGGGGTCGAGGCCCACGTAGGTGACCGCGCCCGAGGCCACGGCGGGCGCGAGGGCGTCGGCGTAGGGTCCCTCGCCGCAGCCCAGGTCGACCACCACGCCCCGGAGCGCCCCGAGGAGCTCACGGACGCGCGCGTCGTCGCGGGTGAAGACGTCCCCCGGGCGCGGGTCGAACATCCCCGCGCAGCCCTCGCGCGCCGGGCACCCCTCGCACACCGCGCTCGGCGCGAGCTGGACGAGGTCGCGGGCGAAGTCGTCGAGGGAGCCTTTGCCCGACACGTCGAGGTAGATCTGCCCCGCGTCGGCGACGGCGGCGAGCTCGGGCTCGGTGAAGTCTCGCGTGGCGCTCGTGAAGCGCGCGACGCGCCCCTCCCGGCGGAGAAAGAGGACCCGCCCCCGGGGCCAGGCGCGGGCCGTCGGGCGCACCGGGCAGAGGGCCCAGCGGGCCTGCGGGAGCGCGCCGACCACGGCGTCGAGCGTGAAGTGGAAGGAGTTGGAGCGGGGGCGGTCGGTCACGGCAGCGTCACCACACGGTCGGCGGAGACCTCGCGTCGCAGCGTGCGACCGTCGGGCCAGCGGACCTCCACCGACGCCTGCGCCGCCGCGCCGAGGCCGTAGTGGAGCGTCGCCGTGCCCGACCCGAGGTAGGAGCCCGCGAGCTGCACCTGGCGCTCGCGCGTGCGCCCCCCCGCGGTGACCCGCACGCGCGCCCCGGCGACGCGGGGGACGACCCGCACGCCGAGCCAGTGGCCGCAGCCCGCCCGGTTGCGCAGCACGCGCGGGCGCCCGCCCACCACGGTGGTCACCACGTCGAGCGCGCCGTCGCCGTCGAGGTCGCCGAAGACCGCCGAGCGGCTGTTCTGCGCGCGGTCGAGGGCCTCCCCGGCGGCGGGCTCGTGCTCGCGGAAGCGGCCGGAGACGTTCCAGTAGAGCTGGTCGGGCTGCGCGGTGGGGCGGTAGATGGAGCCGTTGGCGACGAAGAGGTCGACGTCCCCGTCGAGGTCGAAGTCCTCGAGGCCCAGGGCCCAGGAGAAGCTCTGCACCGAGGCGGGGCCGAGGCCCCACGCGCGCGACACCTCGCGGCACCGGAGCGACGCGTCGCAGGTGTAGAGCAGCTCGGGGAAGCCGCTGCTGTTGCTGGTGATGACCTCGGGCGCGTCGTCGCCGTCGACGTCCGCGATGTCGACGCCCATCGTCTGGCCGCTGTCCATGCTGGGCGGGAAGGCCAGGCCCATCGCCCGCGCCCGGTCGGTGAAGCGCCCGCGGCCGTCGTTCATGTAGACCCGGTCGGGGTGAAACATCCCGAGGTCGTTGCCGACGTAGAGGTCGAGGTCGCCGTCGCGGTCGAGGTCGTAGAAGCGCGCGGCGAGGGAGGGGTCGCGCTCGGTGATCCCGCGCTCGGCGGCCCGCTCGACGTAGCGCCCGCCCTCGCGGACGAGGAGGAGGCTCGCGTGGGGCGTGGCGACCTCGATCTGCTGCGAGCACATCGTCGGCAGCGTCGCGGGCTCGAGGAAGCGGGCGACGAAGAGGTCGTTGTCGCCGTCGCCGTCGATGTCGCCCGCGGTGGCCGTCGTGGTGAAGCCCTCGGCGTGGAGGCCGACGTCGCGGGTGACGTCGGTGAAGCGCGCGCCGTCGTTGCGGTAGAGCCGGTCGCCGTCGAGGTTGGTGAGGTAGAGGTCGTCGTCGCCGTCGCCGTCGTGGTCGAAGGCGAGGCAGCCCATCCCGTCGCCCCGGTCGCCCGCGCCGGTCGCGAGGGTGACGTCGGTGAAGCGCGCGCCGTCGTTGCGGTAGAGCCGGTTGGGGTGGGGCGCGCGGTCGACGAGGTAGAGGTCGTCGTCGCCGTCGCGGTCGTAGTCGAGGAGGCAGGCGCCGGGGCCCATCACGTCGGGCACGTCGCAGGAGTCGGTGCGCGGGTGGTGGACGAAGTCGACGCCGAGGGATTGCGCGACGTCGTCGAAGGGCGCGGCGCGGCACGAGGTCGCCGGGCCCCGCGGGGGGAGGGCGGGGGCCGCGTCTCCGGCGCAGGCGGCGAGGAGGGCCGCGGCGGGGAGGGAGGAGCGGACCATGGGCGGCGCGAGGATGAGGCTCGCGGGCGTCGCGGCGCAAGTCCAGCGGGCATCGTCGCTGGCGCGAGGGCGCCCCACGGCCCTCACCTTCGGGCGAGCTCCTGGGCTCGGCGACGTGGTACCGTGCTGGTGTGAATGACACCTTCGACGGTGTGATCAACACCCCGGACGACCCGATCCGTCGCGACCCGCTCGTCGCTCGAATCCGCGCGATGCTCGCGGAGCGGGACCCTGACGTCCTTGCTGCGGTCGATGACGTCGATCGCACGCTCATCGACTCGACGCTGCGGCTCTCCCCCCTGGAGCGCGTTCGAAGCAGCGCGCAGCACGCGGAGTTTCTTGCACGATGGGCGGAGAGCTACCGAAATCAATCGACGCGCTGATCGTCACGCTCCTGGCCGAGGGGGTGGAGTTCGTGGTCGTCGGCGGCGTCGCGGGCGTCCTGCACGGCGCGTCGATCGTGACGCGCGACCTCGACATCGTGCACCGGCGCACACCCGAGAACATCGCGCGGCTGCTCGGGGTTCTTCGCTCGATCGACGCGGTGAAGCGCGCCGACCCGCGCCGCCTTCGCCCCGACGAGACCTGGCTGTCGGGGCGGGGGCATATCCTGCTCGACAGCACGGCCGGCCCGGTGGACGTCCTCTGCGAGCTCGAGCCCGGTCAAGACTACGACTGGCTCCTCGAACGTTCCGAGGAGATCCCGATCGGCGACGCGCCCGTTCGTGTCGTCGATCTGCCGACGCTCATCGAGCTCAAGACCCAAGCCGGACGCGCGAAAGACCGGCTCACCGTGCCGATCCTCGTCGCCACGCTCGAAGAGCGGATCCGCGCGAAGCGTTGACCGACGAGGCGCGACGATCGGCGCTGCATGGACGAGATGGAGGTCGACCACCTGATTCCTCGGCGCGGGCGTCGCGGGGCGGACGCTGGCGCGGGCCCATCGCTCACGCCGCGGTGACCGGCTCGACGTCGAGCTCGCCATCGTCCTCGTCGCCGCCCTCCCCGGGGTCGTCGTCGCCGTCGTCGGCCCAGCGGTTGGGCGCCACCCGGCGGACCGCCACCAGCGACCAGCCCGCGCGGAGGTCGCCCGCCGCGAGGAGGGCCTCCTGGCTGGCCGCGACGCCGCGGGAGAGGGTGACCTCGCCGCGGGTGGCCTCGCGCACGCGCGCCGCGGCCGCGGCGACGAGGGCGAGCAGGTCGTCGTCGGGCGGCGCCCCCGCGCCGGTGCTGTAGTCGATGTCGACGAGGCGCGTGCGGGCGAAGGGGGCCTCGTGGGCGCGCGGGTCGCGCCGGGCGCAGGCGACGACCCACAGCGACGCGCCGTCGCGCGCGCGAGCGAACTCCGCCGACACCGGGTGCTCGACCAGCGCGACGCTGTCGGGGGAGGGCGGCGCGTCGATCGACCACGCGCGCCCCGCGCGGTGCCCGAGGCGCTCCCGCACGCGGGCCTCCAGGGCCTCCAGGGCCTCGCCCTCGACCGCCTCGGCGAGGACGGCGTCGGCGGCCTCCCGGAGCGCGGGCTCGTGGGCCTCCGCGCCTCGGTAGCGGCGCGCGGTGCAGGCGAGGTCTGCGCGTCGTCGGGCGCCCGCGGGGAGGTCGGGGCGGTCGCGCTCGACTGTGCTGCCCCAGCGTGAACCTGACGGCCGGTTGGGTTCGATCCAGAGAGTACC
>CAZJJQ010000302.1:0-5419 GCA_964546345.1 uncultured Planctomycetales bacterium | reverse complement strand
CACACGGCCGAGCGGACGACGCTCTTCTTCGACGCGCCGCTCCGTCGGGCCTACACCCGCGCGACGCTGACGCTCAACGCGAACGTGGTGAAGGCGACGCACGGGGAGAGCGCGCCGGAGGAGGTGCTGGGGAGCGGCGACGCGTCGGTCGCATCGCAGCGCTTCGAGCTCCGTCGCGGCCCCCTCGCGCACACGCTGGACGACCCACGAGAGGCCCTGGAGGTTCGTGTGGACGGCGTCCCCTGGCGGCGCTTGGAATCGCTCTTCGACGCGGGCCCCGACGACGCGGTGTACCAGCTCGTGCGGGAGGGAGCGCGCGCGGTGGTCACCTTCGGCGACGGCGTCCACGGGAGGCGTCTGCCGAGCGGCGAAGAGAACGTCGTGGCGTCGTATCGCGCGGGCGCCGGCGCCGCGGGCAACGTTCCGTCGGGGGCGCTGACGATCCTGCGGACGCAGCCCGCGGGCGTCCGCGCGGTGCGCAACCCCGAGCGCGCCGACGACGGCGCCGACGGCGAGCGCGACGAGGCGCTGCGGGCCTCGGCGTCGCGGCGCGCGTCGCTCCTCGACCGGGTGGTGTCGCTCCGAGACCACGAGGCCTTCGCCCTCGCGCGCCCCGGCGTCGCCAAGGCGCGGGCCCGGGCCTTCTCCCTCGCAGGGCGCCGCGTGATCCACCTCACGGTGGCCGACACACGGGGCGAGGCCCTCGGCGACGACCTCCGGCGCGGGCTGATCCGCGCGCTGCGGGCGGCGGGCGACCCCCGGGCGGACTACGCGCTGGCGTCGTGTGAGCGCCGCGGGGTGCGCGTGCGGGCGAGCGTGCGGGTGGCGGAGACCGCGCGCCTCGGCGCGGTGCGAGAGGCGGCCACGCGGGCGCTGCGGGAGGCCCTCTCGGCGCCGCGTCGTTCGCTCGCGCAGCCGCTCTTCGCCAGCGACGTGGTCGCGACGCTCCAGGGCATCGAGGGGGTCGCCGCGGTGCGGTTGACGGCTCTCTCCCTGAGCCTCGCGCGCGCCGGCGACGCCCCCGACGACCGCGCGCAGACGACCGCGCGGGTCCACGACGTCCTCGCCGCACCCGACGTACGCCAGGCGCTGCGCGACGGGCGCCTCGAGGTGCTCCCGGCGCGGCTCCTCGTGCTCGACGACGACCCGGCCGCGCTCGACCTCACCTTCCACGATCAGGAGCCACGACGATGACCGACCGGCTGTACGACCTCCTGCCCGCCGTGTACCGGCGGCGTGACGCGGAGACAGGGGGGGCGCTGCGGCGCTTCCTCCAGGTGTTCGAGGAGGAGCTCGAGCGGCACGAGGGGGACGCGTGGCGCGCGTACGACAACTGGTTCATCGAGACCTGCGAGGAGGCCGTGGTCCCGTTGATCGGGGAGCTCGTCGGCGTCCACCTGCCGCACCCGGTCACCGACGTGACGAGGAGCCAGCGGCAGTGGGTCGCCAACGCCATCGCGCGCCGTCGTCGCAAGGGGACCGCCTCGTCCCTGGCCGACCTCGCCCGCGACGTGACCGGCCACGACGCCATGCTCGTCGAGTCCTTCCGGCGCCTCGCCGTGGCCTGGCGGACGGTCCCCTCGTCCCGGCGCCCGGTGGCCTTCTGCGCCCTGCGCGACCCGCTCCCGCTCGAGGCCGTGGGCCGCGCGGGCGACCCGACGGCGCGCGTCGTCGACCTGCGCAGCGTCTCCAGGGCGCGCGCGGCGAGGCACCACCCCGCCCACGCGGGCGTCCACCTCTGGCGGCTCCGCGCGCTGCCGCCCTTGCAGGCGAAGGCCCGCGCGGCGACCACGCCCCCGGACGGGAGGTACTTCGCGCACCCGAGCGGCCTCGACGCCCCCCTCTGGCACGCCGAGGGGGAGGCGACGGAGACGCCCGCCGGGGGGCCCCTGTCGCGCCTGGCGCTCCAGCAGGAGCTCGAGGCCCGCCGCCAGGCGATCGTCGACGGGGAGGCGCCGTCGGCGCGATGGTTCGTGACCGAACGACCGGTGTTCGAGGTGCGGGTCGACGGGGTGCCGGTCCCGCCGGAGGAGGTGGTGATCGCTGACCTCTCGCGGGAGCTCGCGGCGGCGCCCTGGTGGCCGAGGCCGCCCCTGAGCGCGCCGTACCTCCCGGCGAGCGGCGGCGCCCTGGTCGATCGGCCGATCCGTGTGCTCGTCGACCCGACGAACGGCCGCCTGTCGTTTCGTGCGACGGGCGACGGGAGCGTGCCAGAGGGCGCGGCGGTGGAGGTGACGGCCCGGCGAGGGACCCTCGACGTCCTCGGCGCGAGCACGGCGCCGCGGCCCGACCTGCACGGCGGCTTCTTCGCGCGCCCTGCGGCGTCTGCCGCGTGGTTCGAACGGAGCGTCGCCACGCCCGAGGCGCTCCGCACCGCGGTCGGGGAGTGGAACGCCGCGAGCGCCGCGGCCGCCGGGCTCTTCGTCGGCCGCATCGAGCTCACCGCGAGCCTCGTGCTGGAGGGTGGCGCGCTCGAGGTGTCGATCCCGCGCCTGGCCCGGCTCCTCCTCTGCGCGCGGGACGGTGTGCTCCCGACGCTTCGGGCGCCGCTTCGTGCGACCGGGACGGCGCTGGCCTCGGACACCGACCCCGGGGCCCTCTCGCTCGACGGCCTCTCGCTCGACGGCGGGGTCGACGTGCTCGCGGGGAGCCTCGGGGGCATCACCCTCGCGCACTGCAGCGCGCTCCCCGCGGGGGTGGCGGCGTGGTCCGTCCTCTGCGAGGGCGGCAACGAGCGCCTCCGGCTGCGCCTGCTCCGCTCGGTGATCCACAACGTCCGCGTGACGCCGTCGCTCGCGGGGATCTCCGTCGAGGACAGCGCCGTCGGCCGCGGCTCCGGGGACGCCGTCAAGGCCCTGAACACGCCGCTCACGGTGCTCCGGAGCACGATCTTCGGGGACTGCGCGGCCCGTCGCCTCGACGCGAGCGACAGCATCTTCACCGCGTCGCTCGGCGTGACGGAGGCGACGGAGGGCTGCGTCCGCTACTGCTACCTCGCGTCGCCCGGCGCGCTTCGTCGCTACGCCTGCGTGACCGGGCGGCCAGGGCCGTCCTTCACCCGCGCCGACCCCGCGTCCCCCGCCTTCGCGCAGCTCGCCGACGGGACGCCGCGCGCCATCTCCGAGGGGGCGTCCGACGGCGCCGAGATGGGGGTCTTCAACCGCCTCCAGCAGCCGCAGCGCGACGCGAACCTGCGCCAGTGCCTCGACGAGCATCTCCCGGCCGGCCTCGACGTCGGCGTCTTCTACGAATCATGAGGTGACACCGTGAAGGGCGATTTCACACGATTCACGTTCGACCCCGCGCGACGCTACAGCGGCGTCCGCATGCAGCAGGGCCGCGCCCTGCTCGACGCCGACTGGAACGAGCAGCTCGACCTCCAGCGCCGCTTCGACGCGCGCTCGACCGCCGACGCGATGGGGGCCTACGGGGTCCCGGCCTCGGCGCCGGACAGCTTCCAGGTCTACGTCCACGACAACGTGCCGCGGATCCGCGCCGGCCGCATCTACGTCGACGGCGTGCTCTGCGAGAACGACGCGCCCCGCGCGATCGCCGAGCTCCCCGACGGCGCGCAGGCGCCGCCGCTGGAGTTCGGCCACTACATGGTCTTCCTCGATGTGTGGCAGACGGAGGTGAGCGCGCTCGAAGACCCGTCGATCCGCGAGGTGGGGCTCCACGGCGCCGACACCGCGACCCGCGACCGCACCGTGTGGCAGGTGCGCTGGGCGCCGTTCTCGATCGGGGCGGACGACGTCGACGACCCGGTCCCCTGGATCACCTCCCAGCAGCAGCGCCGCGCGCAGGACATGGCGCGGATGAGCGCGCGGGTCCGCGACGGCGAGGCCACCGGCTTCGCCTCGTGCAGCGTGCCGACCACCGCGGGCTACCAGCGCCAGGAGAACCTCCTCTACCGCGTCGAGGTGCACACGCCGGGCGTCGGGGGCGCGGCGAAGATCAAGTGGAGCCGGGACAACGGGGCGACGGTGGCCCGCTGCACGCGCCTCGACCTCTCGGTGGCGGGGACCCCGGCCCTCACCCTCGGCGGCGTCGACCGCGAGCGCCTCCTGGCCTTCGAGGTGGGCGACCACGTCGAGCTCACCACCGACGCCCGCGAGGTGGCCCGGGCCCCCGGCGTCTTCGCGCGCGTGGTCGACCGCGACCTCGAGCGGCAGAGGCTCCACGTCGAACCGCTCGCGGGGGAGGCCCCGCTCACGGGGTGGTTCGAAGACCCGACGGCGGGCTTCGACGGGCGCAAGGTGCGGCGTTGGGAGTCGGCGCCGATCACGGTGTCGGGCGTGACCCTCGCGGGGATGTCGAGCGAGGTCTCCCTCGGCTCCCACGGGACCGACGACGGCCTGGTGCTCCAGTTCAGGGTCGACGAGGGCGGGGCGGCGCTCCGCTTCCACGTCGGCGATTACTGGCTCATCCCCGCGCGGGCGAGCACCGGGGCGATCGAGTGGCCCCGGGACGGCGCCGCCCCCGCGACCCTGCGGCCCCACGGCCCGGCGCATCGCTACGCGCCCCTGGCGTTGCTCGAGCTCGTCGCCGGGGGCGCGGGGGCCTGGCACGTGCGGCGTGACTACCTCTTCCACGCGCGCTGCGCGCCGCTCTCGGCGCAGCGGCAGCTCGTGTACTGCGGCGAGGCGCAGCCCGACCTGGTGGAAGCGGGGAAGTTCTCCCTCACGACCGCGGTGGTGGAGGGAAGTGCGCTCGTCGAGGGCGCCAGGGTGCGCTTCACGGCGCAAGAGGGGTGCGAACTCTGGGGGGGATCGGCCTGGCAGACCACGCCGCTCGACGTTCCGACGACGGGAGGCCGCGCGAACTGCGGTGCGCGGCTTCTGGACGACGTTCCGTACGGAAAGGTCATCGCCTCGCTCCTCACGGTGAGGGGAGCGCCGGACTACACACCACTCCACTTCGCGCTCCGAGACCGTCGCTTCCGCCTGCCGCGGGAGAACCTGCTGCTCGACCTCGACGCCGATCGGGACGTCGTTCTCGAGGAGGGCTCCAACAATGTGACGATGTGGAAGTCGCTCTCCACGCCGACCCCGGTCCATCTGAACACGGTGGGTCCAACGAGCGAGCCGCCGGTATTTTTGCTGGGATCTTTCGCTGGAAGGTCTGCGATTCGCTTCGTTCGGAGCGGCGGGCACCTCGAAGTCTCGGACAGCAGCACGCTCACCTACCTCGACAGGCTCAGGCTGACGATCTACGTCGTGGGAGTCGCTGTTCATGGAGCAAGCAACGATCACCTGATCGCGAGGACCGTGCCCGGCCTCACACTCCCACGATGGGACATGACGATCAAATCGGACACTCAGTTCGAGCTGCACCACAACGGCACGAGCACCGGCCTCTACGTCCTCAGCACGTCGCAACCGCCGGCGGTGCCCGCCGTGTGGAGCCACGGCACGTCGAA
>CAZJJQ010000301.1:0-5436 GCA_964546345.1 uncultured Planctomycetales bacterium | reverse complement strand
AGCTCGGCGACGCGCGCCTTCATCTCGACGACGGGCGCCATGGAGGTGAGCAGCTCCACCTCGCGCAGCAGCACGTCGCCCTGCCGCAGGCTGTCGCCCATGAACGCGTGCAGGTACTCGCTCGAGTTGATGTAGCCCTCGAGCGAGGTCACGAACGCGTCGAAGTCGGGGGTCGCGGGCGCCTCGCCCGCCTTGCCCTTCGGCGCGAGCCGGGACGCCGCCGCCCGCTGGAGGTCGATCGGGAAGATGGCGAGGCGGCCGTCCTCGACGGCCTCCTTCAGGCTGCGGTCCATGGAGAATGCGTGGAAGGCCTGCACGATGCGCTTCGGGTCGCGCTGCTCGAGGCTCGCCTCCAGGGTGCCGTCGGGCCGCAGGTCCTTCTTCTGCCCGTCCAGGTTCACCACGAGGAACACCTTCGAGAACAGCTCGAGCAGCCGCGCGAACTCCTCGAAGACCTGCTCGAGGAACAGGTTGTCCGTCTTGACGACGAACATCGCGGTCGCGGCCGACCGTTTGAAGTCCTTCGTCATGCGGTCGTAGCCGAACCGCATCTTCACGAAGAGGCCGGGCGAGTCCACGAGCACCGCGCCCGACTTCGAGAGCTGCGGCGCGGGCAGGCCGACGTCCACGCGCCGGATCGCCTGGGGGAAGTCGCGCTGCGGGTCGAACGTCTCCGCGTCGTCGCCGCGGGCGCGCACGCGCTCGGCCAGCTCGGCGTGCGCCCGTTCGAGCGCCGAGCGCAGGGCCTGCGGATCGGCGAACAGGGTCGTCGTGCCGTCGTACCGCGTCGCCTTGATCTCGGGCGTCTGCGCGTGCCGCACGAACACCATGCACGGGTAGGCCGGCAGCGCCGTGACCTCGGACACCCACGCGCCCGCGAGCGCGTTGAGCAGGGTGCTCTTGCCCGACTTCAGCGGGCCGAAGCACGCCACGTAGGACTGCTGCCCGTCCACCTTCTCGACGAGCGTGGAGAGGTGGTGCCGCACGTCCTGGAGGCCCGGCAGGATCTTCTTCACCGGCCAGCCCGCCGGGGCCGCGGAGAGCACCTCCGTGGTCCGGCGGATGGGCTCGAGGAGGGGGTGGAGGGAAGCCTCGAGGGCGTCGCAGAACTGGCGGAGCAGGGTGCGCATGGGCGGGGGGATGCTGCCTCCGATCGCGCCCGGCGGCGAGCACGATCCGGGGCCCTTCTACCGACGCCCGGGGACGGCGTCGATGGGGGCGGGGGCGGGCATCCTCCCCCGCCGCCCGGGGGTCGGGGGAGGGCTGCGTCGCGAACGACTCCGCTCTTCGGCTCCGGGGGTGGGGCGGGCGAGGATGCGCCCATGACGCAGCGGGCGCTCACTTACGTCGGACGCAACGGACGGCGCCACCCCTATCTCCTCTATCTCCCCCCCGGCTGGGCCGCGGCCCGACGGCACCGGCCCCTCCTGCTCTTCCTGCACGGGGGCCTCGAGCGGGGGGCCGACCTCGGTCGGGTCCGTCGCCAGGCCCTGCCGCGCCGGCTCGACCACCGGCCCCCGTTCCCGTTCGCGGTGGTCTCGCCCCAGTGTCACGCCGGATCGACGTGGGCCGACCACCTTCCCTTCCTCGAGGGCCTCCTCGACGACGTCGTGCCGGGGACCGGCGCCGATCCGAGGCGGGTCGTGGTCACCGGGATCAGCATGGGGGGCGCGGGGGCGTTCCTCCTCGGGGCCCACCGCCCCGAGCGCTTCGCGGCGGTCGTGCCCCTCTGCGCCGCCATGCCGCGGGTCCACGGGTGGCCCCACGCCGTGACCGCCCTCCGCGGGGTGCCCGTGTGGGCGTTCCACGGCGATCGGGACGAGGTCGTGCCGCTCGACGCCTCGGCCACGCTCGTCCGGACGCTCGTGCGCGCGGGGGGCGCCGCGCGGCTCACCGTGATCGAGGGCGGCGGCCACGCCCTCTGGGACGAGGTCTACGGGGACGGGGCCCTGCTGCGCTGGCTGGCCTCTCGTCGGCGCCGCCCCTCGCACCACGGGTAGAGTCGCCCACGGGCCCGCCGGGCCCGTGCCCGCATCGGGCGGAGGCGTCCATGGACTCGGTTTCGTCCCCGTCGCGTCGCGCGCTGCTGCGGTGGATGGCCGCCGGGGCCGCCGGCGGCCTGGCCGCGTGCAGGGCCGGGGGGCTCGCCCGCGAGGTGGCGACGTCGTCGGCGTCCGCTGCCGCCCAGCCGAAGGAGGCGCCCGTGCCGTCCGCGTCCTCGTCCCGTTTGCCGGCGGTCTTCGTCGGGCACGGGTCGCCCATGACCGTCCTCGACCGCGTGAAGGGCCCCGAGATGGCGCGCGCGACCGCGGGCCTGCCGAAGCCGGACGCCATCCTCGTCGTCTCCGCCCACTTCGAGGTGGCGCCGCCGTCCCTCGGCGCCGTCGAGCCGATCCCGCTCGTCTACGACTTCTACGGGTTCCCCGACGAGATGTACCGGATCCAGTACCCCTCCCCCGGCGCCCCCTCCCTCGCGAACCGGGTCGAGGCCCTGCTCGGCGGGCCCGGCAAGGTCCGCCGCGATCCCGAGCGCGGGCTCGACCACGGGGCGTGGTGCCCGCTCGCGTGGCTCTACCCGAAGGCCGACGTGCCGGTGCTCGAGCTGTCGATGCCGACCGACGATCCGCGGCGACTGTTCGAGCTGGGGCGCACCCTGGCGCCCCTGCGCGACGAACGCGTGCTGATCCTCGGCAGCGGCAACCTGACCCACAACCTGCGGCGGACGGGGTCCGACGACGCCCCGACGCCCGCGTGGGCCGCCGACTTCGACGCCTGGGTCGCGGAGACGCTCTCGGCGCGCCGCTACGACGCCCTGGTGGACTGGCGGCGGCTCGCGCCGGCGCCCGGGATGGCGCACCCGACCGTCGAGCACTTCTCGCCGATGCTGGTGGTCGCCGGGGCCGCCGCCGACGGGGGCGCGACCCCGAGCTACCCGCTCACGGGCTTCGAGGGCGCGTCGATCTCGCGGCGGTGCGTGCGCATCGGCTGACCGACGGGCCGCGCGCGTCGCGGCACGCCCTCGGGAGCCGCCTCCGCGCCGCCGCTCGCGCCCGGTCACGCGAAGACGACGGCCCACAGCACGACGTAGAGGGGCACCAGCACGAGCGCCGTGTACCGCATGTAGCCGAAGAAGCTCGGCATCCTGACGCCCTGCGACTCGGCGATGGCGCGCACCATGAAGTTGGGTCCGTTGCCCACGTACGTGTTGGCGCCCATGAAGACCGCGCCGAGCGAGATCCCCACCAGGATCGCGTGCGACGTGCCGACCACCTCGGTCCCGAGGCCGAGGCTCTGCGCGACCGAGAGGAACATCACGTACGTCGGCGCGTTGTCGAGGAGGCCCGAGAGCGCGCCCGTCGCCCAGAAGAACGCCCCCGGCGTCTCGATGCCGAGGCCGGGGCCTCGGGCGCGCAGGATCCCGAGCGCGGGCACCATGGTCGCGAAGATGCCGGCGAAGAGGATCGCCACCTCGACGATCGGCGTCCACGAGAAGCCGTTCCGCTCGTGGAGCGAGCGCGGGGTCGCCGTGAACGAGACGATCGCGAGCGCGGCGAGGCCGAGCTCGAGGAACGGGCTCGGCGTCCGCAGCGCCACGAGCGCCACGACCCCCGCGAGGGCCAGCAGGTTCGCCTTCCCCGCCAGCCCGAGCGCGGCGCGGCCCTTCGGCTCGAAGGCGACGTCGGCGGGCGCCTCCCTCCGGTACGCGCGCCGGTCCCAGACGTAGTAGATCGCGAGCAGCGCCCCGTTCATGGCGAGCCAGTAGGGGAGCAGCCGCAGCGTCCACGCGAACGGCACGCCGAGCAGGTAGCCGAGGTAGAGGGGCGGGTCGGCCAGGGGTGTCAGGCAGCCGCCGGTGTTGCACACGACGACGATGAAGAAGACGAACGTGTGGACGACGCGCTTGCGGCGCGCGTTCGTCCGCAGCAGCGGGCGCACGAGCAGCATGGCCGCGCCCGTGGTGCCCACGAGGTTCGCGAGGAGGGCGCCCACGGCCAGGAAGGTCGCGTTCACGCGCGGCGTCGCGGGCAGGTCGCCTTCGAGCACGAGCCCGCCCGCCACGACGTACAGGCAGCCGAGCATCAGGCAGAACGAGAGGTACTCCTCCGCGGCGTGGCCCAGCCCGCCGGGGTCGTTCGCGAGGGCCCAGAGGACGGCCGGCACCGCCAGGATGCCCGCCACGAGCGCCCGGTTCCGGTTGCGCTCCCACCAGTGATGCGCCACGAGCGGCAGCACCGCGATCGCCAGCAGGAGCAGCGCGAAGGGCGCCGCCCACCCGAGGGCGGGCGCGGGCAGGGACGCGGCGTCGGCGGCGAGGAGGGGCATGGGCATGGAGCGGCCTTTGGCGTAGCGCTTCGTGAGGGGTTGTGAAGCAATCGTCGAAGGAGGCACGGGCCCCCCCGATGCGGGGGAGATGCGCACCCGACCGATCGGGCTCGATTTCGGAGGCTCGCGCAAGGCCGAGGGACGTATCCGAGGTGCGGGGAGCGACCTGCGGTGGCGAGGAGATCGTATCTGGACCCCGATACCTCGACGAGCCGCCGCGCCGCACGAGCCCCGAAAGCGAGCCCGTACGTCCCGACGGCTGTTTCTTCGCAATCCCTGAGGGGACGGTGGCCCGCCCGTCCATGATGCCTGCGCGGCGATCCGCGCACCCTTGCGTGCGGGCGGGATGCTACGCGCTGCGGAGGCTCGCGCGGGCCGAATCCGGCCGCCGCGGCGGATCACCACTCCGACGCGAGCAGCTCCCTCCACGCGGCCTGGTCCGCGGGGCCGGGACGGCCCGCGGGGCGCAGGTAGCCGTCGGGCCGCACACCGAGCCGGTAGAGGGCGTCGAGCGCGGCCGTCGCGACCTGCGCGTCCGGGTCGCCCAGACAGTGCAACGCGGGGAGCAGCTCGCGCGCCGTCCGCGCCCGCCCGAGGGCCTCGCGAGCGAGGCGCACCCGCTCGGCGCCTCCCGGCGCCGCGTCGAACGCGTCCAGCGCCCGCTCGAGCTCGGGGTCCGTCCCCGAGAACCTCGGCGTCCCCGGACCCGCGCGCGGCCGCGCGACGCACGTCGCTCCGGCCGGCACGAACACCTCACGACCCCCGTGCTCGAACGCCACCTGGCCGGTCGTCACGCGCACGTGCGCCGCGCCCGCCGCGTCCACCGAGAGCACGTAGTGGCAGCCGAGGTCCACGCACCGGGCGGCGGCCGTGTCCACCTGGAAGAACCGCGGGCGCGCCGCAAGCGTGATCCGCGCCTCGAGCTCGCCGCGTTCGAGGAACAGCCTCGTGGTCTCCGGGCCCACGCGCGCCACCTGGACGCGCGCGCCCTCGCGAAGCTCCACGCGGCCGTACGCCCCGAGCTCGAGCGACGTCGGGGCTCCGCGCGCCTCGATCCAGGCGCCGGCGTCGAGCACGGTCCCGTCCTCCGTCGCCACCCGGGCGAGCGGGAGC
>CAZJJQ010000300.1:0-5455 GCA_964546345.1 uncultured Planctomycetales bacterium | reverse complement strand
CGGCCGCGGCGAAACTCCAGGCGTCGATGGGATCGCGGGTCACTTGGGCGGCGTGGCCATCCCCCCGTCCATCCCCGCGTCCATGCCGGGCCGGTTCGGATCGGGCTCGCCCGTGTCCTCCACGTCGGA
Organism: uncultured Planctomycetales bacterium; assembly: GCA_964546345.1. Lineage (GTDB taxonomy): Bacteria > Planctomycetota > PLA2 > PLA2 > JAEUHO01 > JAYTCP01. Next base: position 5,326 of record CAZJJQ010000300.1, on the reverse strand, counting down.
GGGGATCGGGGCGATGGCGAGGGCTCCGTCGCCTTCGGGGACGATCGGAGTCTTCGAGAAGAGGAGGTCGAGGTAGAGGGGCTCGAAGCCGGTGCTCTCGACGGGCTTCCCGTCCACCGTGCAGCGCACACGCCAGCCGAGCGCGGTCTTGATGGCGGGGTCGGTCGCGTCCCAGGAGGTGCCGTCCTCGGCCTTGTGGAAGGCGACCTCGCGGGGCGGGCCGCCTTCGACGTCGAGGAGGAGGGTGGGGGCGGTCGGGAGGGGGGTCCAGGCACCCGCGCGTTCGATGGCGTGGATGCGCACCGTGCCCGTGTCGCGGGCGCGCTCGGCGTCGAGACGGGCCGCGCCGCGGTCGAGGACGATCACGACGGGCTTCGGGATGCGCGCGAAGTTGTAGCGGTAGTCGCCCGCGAGGACCGACGGGGCGGCGATCTCGACGAGGGCGGGCAGCCGCTCGTAGACGGCGACCACGAGGCCGCTCGCCTCGGAGGAGAGCATCTCGTCGCCGGTCTCGAAGTCCTCGACGCGGCGGGAGCCCGTGAAGCGGAAGCAGTCCTCGGGGAGGACTCCGCCGGCCTTCGGATCCACCACCCAGTCGGTGGCGCGCGCGACGTGGGTCTTGCCGCGGAGCGCGTAGCGCACGCCCACGTACACCGTGTCGCCGGTGGGGGCGACCCACTTGGGGTGCTCGGGGTCGGAGGCGTCCATGCCGGTGCTCTCGCCCTGCTTGAACCCGGCGACGACGAGGGCCTTGTAGATGGCGGTGGGCAGGCCGCGCAGGCGGTCGGCCGAGAGGTTGCCGTCCACCTTCACGGGGCCCGTGACGTGGACGAGGGTCTCGTGCCCGTTCTCCGGCCACCGCGTGACGAAGTACTCGATCGGCATGTACGTCTTCGGCGACATGTTCAGGAACCCCCGTACTTCGACGAGGCCGGGGGAGACCTTGATGCCGTACATCTCGGCGTGATTTCGGTACTCGGCGAGGGCGGGCTCGCCGAGCGCGTCGCCGGGCGGGGCGAGGCCCCAGGTGCCGAGCGGCTGGCCGTCCTTCGCGAGCGCCTGGAGCACCGAACGCGTGGCCGACTGCGTCTGCTTCCCCGTGCGCTTGAGCTCGTGGAGATCGCCCATGATCTCGGTGTAGTAGTCGTAGAGGTCGTCGCCGAGCTTGCCGACCTTGCGGGAGACGTCCTGCAGGCTCGCGGGCCCGCCCTCGTCGCCGGGCGCGGGCTCCTTGGCGGCGGAGGGGGGCGTGCGCCGTCCCTGGGCCTCGAGCGCCGCGAGGCGGCGGTCGGTGGTGGACTCGAGGTCGGCGAGCCGCGTGCGGATGAGGAACGCGCCGGCGAGCAGGACCAGCAGGTTCGCCGTCGAGAGGGCGAGCATCCAGGGGGAGCGGTCGTTCATGACGGGGATCCTAGCCCGCCCCCGGCGTGGGGGTGGGGGCGCGCCGCGGTCTGCTCCGGAGACCGATCACTCGAGGCGCCCTGCGCCTCCAGGGAGATCGGTGGACCCCTCGGCGTGGTTCAGCGCGGGAGGCGGGACGGGGGCCCGTCCCGTCACCTCGCTCCCGCCCGGATCTGCGGCCGCGGACGCGACCCCGGGAGCGCCCGACCTGGGCGTGAAGGCAGATGCGGGGCCTGCACTGGCGGGCGGGGCCGGCCGTGGCAGGAGTACTCGCCCGGGAGATGGCATCGACGGCCCGGTGGGTGTGGGGTGCCGAAAAGTCACTTCCTCTTCGGCGGGCGCGCGAGGGGGCTCGGTGCGCCCGCGCGGTGGCGGAGGAGGCCGCGACGCAGGGGGCCCGCGGCGTCGGGGTGGCGCTCCGCTCCGCCGCCGCCGTGTGTGGCCCCTCGAGCGGGGGGACGTATGGTGACCCGTCGCGTTCCACCCGGCTGCTGCCCGGGCTGTCTCCAAGAGCACGCAACCGAGCCGTGCCCTCTCCACCGGGCCGCCCCGTCCCTCGCGACGGCGGCTCGCGAGGCGCTGGCGTTCTTCGAGGTCAACGACGACGAGGACGCGCGCCGCGTGGCGGCGCTGCTGCGTGACGCGATCGCCCAAGCGGAAGGGAGAGCCTGATGCGCATCGACCCCAAGACCGCGGTCTGGGTCGTGACCGACCCTGCCCCCGACTCGACGGTCGCCGACGTCTGCTTCGAGACGACCCTCGACGGGCTCCGGCTCCAGTTCGCGGGCCTCTCCATGGACGACCGACCGGTCGTGTTCACGACGGAGGACGAGGCCCGCGAGGTGGGCCGCGACCGCGTTCTGGTTCGGCGCAGCCCTTCGTCGGTCCGCCTCGAGCGGGGCGGCCCCGAGGGGAGGTCGCACGTGTGAATCAGCCCGACAATAGACGGGACCGCCGTGTTCGAGGGCAAGTTGACTTGGTCGGGTCCCGCAGCACGGCCATCGCCTGGACGGGCGCAGGTTGCGGCCGTTTGCTTTCTGTAAGGAAGATCCCGCGGAATCGGGATTCGCCCCGGCGTGTGCATCGTGTAAACTCACAGTTCCCCTCCCATGGAGGGAGGGGGCGGGGCAGATTCTTGCGGTCATGTGGAGGAAACGGAAGCATGAACTCTCGACTCAAGCAGTGGAGGCTACTTGTTTGGACCTTGGCGGTCTCCGCGACGATAGCGGGTAGCCGAGCCGTCTACGCGGCGCTAACGGACGCTGACAAGCTCTGCTTGTGCGCCGCGATTACGACGCATCTTGCGCCGACGAGAGATGGAGCAGGGCGCGTCCACTGCAACCGGAGTGGCGCGAGTCTGAAGGCGTTCAGGAACGCAGTCAAGCTGTGCGGCGACGTGACCGCCTCGAATGAGGCGTTCACCTGCGGCGACTTCACGGTAAGACTGTCCACGGGTGGTGGCGGCAATGAAGTGGCCACAGGATCCGAAGATCTAGTGATCGCGGTCGGCGATGACTCGGCGGGGAGCGGAGCTGGCGACAACGCTACCTCCACGAACACTGGCACGGGCGTCGGACTAGCTATCGGGGGGAATGGGAAGTCTGCTACCGGATCGACGTCCGTTGGCGGGGGCGGGGCGGGCAACGCCACCAGCGGTGGCGACGCAGGTGCCCGTGGCGGCGATGGCGGACACAACGACACTTCCGGGGCTACCGGCGGCGCTGGAAACGCAACTACGAACAGCGGCACTGGGGACGCACGCGGGACCGGGGGAGATGGAGGCGATCCGAACGCGGTCGCGACGGGCGGCGCTGGTGGCACCGCTAATGCGAAGAGTGACCCCAGCGGGCCTGGAAATGACAACTCTACCCCAGCGTCAGGCGGACCGGCCGGCTCCGCCGATACTCATGGGACTGGCGGCACAGCGCAGAGTTCGGGTGGCACGCTACCGGGAGGCACCCATAGCGGAACGAACGGGTCGACCGTTTCCAACAGCTAGGACGGCAAGTGAGCCAGGCGAGCAGGGTTGTGGGCACCACGGGGAAAGGCAAAGCCGTCACCCTGTCCATTGCCCTGCTCGCACTCGTGGTGCTCGTTCGCCGAATGTGGGATTCGCCTGCGCCCCCTGTGGTTGGAGTGCAGGGCGGAGACGCACCTCCTCCCACTCTAGCCCCGGCAGCGCTCAATCCCGTAGTCGAATCTGGACGCGGCGAAAAGCCCGGATATGTCCCGGCGTTGGGCAATGAGGTCACGAAAGGGACAGATGCCCCCGACGTCGCAAGCCAAGATACTGAAGTGGTTCGCGGCGTCATGTCGGAGCGGGATCTGCCCGGGATTCCCTCCGAACTGGCGGCCAGTACGTTCGTCATCTTGGATACTGACTCTGTTCAGATTCAAGTTCGATGTGCCGCGGAACCCGTGAGCGGGTGGCCCCGCATCTTGGACGCCAATGGCCGCTTGCACGAACAGCTGACGGCGACCACTGTCGGGCCCGTACTTGATGCGGAGCCCCTAGGTTCCTGGTTCGCCGTGCGGATCCATAGGAACAGGTGGTCTGGCTCCTTGGAAACCGTCGTGCTCCAGATACTCACCGAAAGGGCGGGCCCACCGACCGAGTTCAAGGTGTGCATCCTCGCTCCAGTCTATCGAGCAGAACTTGTCAACTGGAGCGGGGGACAGGCAAGTGTGGTTGCATACGTCGGGCGCCTGAGGGGGCTCCGTTCAGCGCGAGTTCGCTTGACACGGGGTGGGGTTGTGGAAGTCCTCTACCCTCCCGTTTCTGGGATAGAAGCGCGTAGTGCCGACGGTGCTGCGAGTCTCGGGTCGGATCAGGTCGGTCGAAGCGATGAGATTGGACAGGTCGCCCTACTCGTTGGACCTTTTAGCTTGGCGAGTCCTCGGGTCATTCAAGCGGGAGATTCAATGGCTGTACAATTCCAAGATTTCAATGGGGAGTGGCATGCAGTGGACGTCGAATGAAGACGTCGAGGAAGTTGACTCACTTGGTGGTAACCTACATTCTTGCAGGCGGCTGGGCTGCGTCCGCACTCCTCAAACTGGCGTATCCGGACCACCGGGCAATGGGAAATTGGCTAGGAGGCGCCATGGGCCTCTCCTCGCACGTGGCGAATAGAGTAGGACCTGCTGTTGGATTCACGATGGCTGGCATGGAATTGGTCGTATGCGGGTGTCTGGTAGCTTGGCATTGCCGAAGTTGGCCATGGTGGGGTAGTTTCTGGTTCTCTGCTTCTCTTCTGCTCTTCCAAAGCGCATTCGGCGCGCAGACGTGGTGCGGTTGCTTTGGTCGAGCCCACGTTCCTTTCGGTGCGAGGTTAGCGATAATTGCTGTCATGTTGTGCCTGTCCTTCGCGGGGTTGAGGTCTACGTCGAGAGCGGCGGGCTACGGGGCGGGGTGAGGATCGACGCGTTCGCCTCGTGCGGTAGTCTGAGCGTCGAGCATGGGGGCCCACGGCGAATTGGTAGCCCCCCCCATGTGGTATCCTACCCCTGCGCTCATCCCAGCGGGCGCGAGCCGAGGCAGCCGCATGCCGTCGAAGCCGCGCACTCTCGCTGGGATCCTCCGCCTCCGTCGCCACGCGGACCGGGCCTACAACCTCGTCCAGCGCGACCCCGCCACCGCCCGCATCCACGGGTCTGCCCGCTGGCAGGCCGTTCGCGCGCTGGTGCTGCGCGACGAGCTCGCTCATCCGGAGGGCCCTCGCCCCGGGTCTCCCGCACCTGCACTACGAGCGGCCGGCGCCCGTGTGTGCCCATTTGTGTGATGCACCCTGCGCACGTCCCCGCATCTCTCTGCGCTTGGGCGCCGGAGACCGGGGGAGGGCGACCTGGGGCGGGGTGTCCCCGTTCCGTGCGCACAGGGGCGCAACGTCGCGCAGGGAACGGCAAGGAGAAGTGGCGGGAGTGG
>CAZJJQ010000299.1:0-5461 GCA_964546345.1 uncultured Planctomycetales bacterium | reverse complement strand
GGCGGCCGCGGCCGGTGCGGCCGCTGAGCAGGCGAAGGCGGCGGCGGAGGCCATGGCCCGTGCGGAGCGGGCCCTCGAATCGGCGGGGAAGGCCGACCCTGCGGCGACGAGAGAGGCCGCCAGCTCCCAAGCCGAGGCCGCGGAGAGGCTCGAGAAGGCGGCGGAGACCCTGGGCGGCGCGTCGGGCGCCACCGGCGCCGAGCTGGCGCGTGACCAGGCGCGCATCCAGGCCGGCGCAGCGGAACTCGCGAAGCGGCTCGCCGAAGCCGCCACCGCAGCCCGGGGCCCGGGGGAGGCCCAGCCGGGCCGTGATGGCTCCCCCTCCTCTGCCGGCATGGAAGGCGGGTCCCCCGAGGCCGGCATGGACGGCGGCGCTCCGCAGGCGGGCATGGAAGGCGGGTCCCCCGAGGCCGGCATGGACGGCGGCGCTCCGCAGGCGGGCATGGAAGGCGGGTCCCCCGAGGCCGGCATGGACGGCGGTGCGCCCCAGGCGGGCATGGAGGGGGGCGCCCCCCCTGCGACCCCGCAGGGATCCTCGAGCGATCGCGCCCGCCAGGCGAAGGAGCGGATCGACCGGGCCCAGGAGGCGATGTCGAAGGCCCGGTCGGCGCTCGAGGGTGACGACCTGGAGCGCGGTGCCCGTGCGCAGCAGGAGGCGCTCGACGCCCTCGAGGCGGCACAGCGGGAGCTCACGGAGCGGGCCCGTGCGCTCCGCGAGGAAGAACAGGCGAAGGCGAAGGCGCTGGCCGAGGCGGAGCGCGTCCTGCGCGAGGAGGCCGAGAAGGCCGCGAGGGAGGCCGAGGCGCTGGGCCTCAAGTCGGAGGAGGCCAAGAAGGCGGCGGCGGACGCCGCGAAGCGCCTCCGCGAGGCGGGCAAGCAGATGGACCGGGCCGGGCAGGAAGCGCAGGCCGGCTCCCCGGAGCGGGCCCAGGGAGCCCAGCAGGCGGCCTCGGAGGAGCTCGACCAGGCCAGCGAGTCGCTCGGGAAGGCCGCCTCCGAGGCGGGCGACGAGCGCGACGCGAAGGAGCGCCTGAAGGAGCTCGAGGCAGAGCAGCAGAAGATCCGGGAGCGGCTGAAGGACCTCGAGGACCTCCTCAAGAAGGCGCAGAGCCCCGAGGCGGAGGACTCCGCGAAGGGCGCCGAGCAGAAGATGGAGGAGGCCGAGCGCCAGATGGACGCGGGCTCGGGCGAGAAGGCGCAGAAGAGCGCCGACGAGGCCCGCCGCTACCTCGAGCAGGCGAAGCAGGACCTCGCGCGCGAGCGGCGACGCTACGAGGAGCTCCGACAGGAGGAGCTCATCTTCCGGCTCGTCGAGGACCTCAAGGAGTTCTCGAAGGAGCAGGAGCGCATCCGCGACCTCGTGAAGGCGCTCGACGAGACCGCGTCGGGGCGCTCGCTCACGCGCCTCGAGCGCCGCTCGCTCAAGACCCTCTCCGGCGACGAGGGACGGCTGCGCGAACGGGTCGATGAACGCGTGAAGGCGCTCGAGAAGGAAGGCTCCCCCGCCTTCGGCACCGCGCTCGAGGGCGCGAGCGTGGACATGGCCGAGATCGCGCGCCTCCTCGAGGACGAGAAGCGCGACCGCCTCGTCCAGGGCATGTGCGACGAGGTGATCCACCAGCTCGCCGACCTGATCGCCGCCTTCGAGGAGGAGATCAAGCGCCGGGAGGAGCCCCAGCAGGGCCAGGGCCAGCCGCCCCCCGAGGGACAGCAGGGGCGCCAGCCCCTCGTGCCGCCCATCGTGGAGATCAAGCTCCTCCGGCGTCTCCAGATCGACCTGAACGGGAAGCTCGAGACCTTCCTACGGCAGAACCCTCTGGCCCGCGAGGGCAAGCTCACGGAGGCGCAGCAGCGGCTCCTCGAGCGCCTGTCGAACCAACAGACCCGGATCGCGGACGACCTCGAGCGGCTCGTCCAGTCGGTCTACGGTGGCGGTCAAGGCCACTAGGAATCGGAAACGGAGCCCCCCATGCGTCCCCTCTCCCTTCGCGCGCTCGCCGGAGCGCTGGCCCTCGCCGGACTCGCCCTGCTCTCCACGCCGCGTAGGGGCTACGCGGCCGACGAAGGGGAGGAGGGCGCCAAGAGCCTCGAGGAGAAGCTCAAGGCCCAGATGGAGAAGGTGCTCCGCCTGATGCGGGAGAACCAGAAGGCCCTCCTCGAGGCGGCCCGCGGCAGCGGCAAGCAGCCGGGACCCGTGGACGTCCCGATCCCCGACGATGCCGGCGGCATGGGTGGGCGCGGCTCGGACGGCGGGATGGTGGGCGGCTCCCCTCCGGAGGGAGGCAGACCTCCCGAAGGCGGCACGCCGCCGCCCGGAGAGCGAGGAGAGGACATCCGGAAGCGGATGGAGGAGATCCTCAAGACGTCGGAGCAGCGCGGCGGCGCGATCCCGAAGGAGCTCGAAGAGCTGGTCCGCATGATCCCGCGGCAGAGCGGGAGCGGACAGGGAGGCCCCCCGCCGCCCCCCGGATCGCCCCGCAAGCCGGGAGATCAGCCCAAGCCCGAGGACGAACCCAAGGACGGCGAGAAGAAGGACCCGAAGGACGGCCCCAAGGACGAGAGGAAGCCCGAGGACCAGCGCGGGAACGACAAGCCCCCCGAGGGGGAGACGGGCCCCAAGCGCAACGACGACACGCCGCCCTGGCTGCTCGAGCTGCCCGAGGAGCAGCGGAGGATCATCACGGGCGGGTCGATCGAGAAGGTTCCCGAGCGTTATCGAGCGCTCGTGGAGCGTTATCAGAAATGGCTTGCCGAGCGGGTGAAAGAACGGCAGCCGCGCTGAAGGCCGCGCGCGATTCTTGGGGGCGACCTGCCCCCTCCCACCATGCCGAGATCACGGGAATCTCTCCTCCCCCCACCGCCCCCCTCCTCCTGCGCGACCTCGGCCGCGGGGCACTCCCGGCGCACGCGCACCCCCACCGCACCGGCGCGCAGACGGTGACGCAGCCTCCCCCCGGGGCAGGGAAGCACCCAGCGAGCGGAAGCGAACCTTCGCTCCACCCGCACGGTGTAGACTCCGCGCTCGCGCGCCGAAGTTCCCTGGGGCCCCCGGTGACGGATTCCAGTCGTACTCCCACCTCCGGCATGGCGCCGTCGGCGTCCGTTCCGCGGTGGAGGTCGGCAGGGCGACGCCCACGCAGGCGGTGGGCCCGACGGACGCTTCCGTGGGCGGTGGCGGCAGCACTGTCGGCCCTCCTGGTCGTGCCCGCCGGGGTCTGGGCCGGGGAAGGCTCGTCCGCAGCGATCGAGCGCGAGCGGGACCTCACGGCGGCGCGCCGCACGGCGATCGCCCGTGGATGCGCATGGATCGCCAAGAAGCAGAATCTGGGAGGCTCCTTCGGGGACAACAAGGCCCTCGTCGCGTTCACCGCGCTCTCCACGCTCGCCCTCATGTCGGAGGGCAGCGGCGTCGGACGGGGGACGTACGGCGAGCAGGTGCGCGGCGGCGTGACCTGGCTGCTCGAGCTCGTGGAGTCGCCCAAGGAGGGGGGCGCGGTCAAGTACCCGGCCGGGTACTTCCACTCCCCCCAGGACGCCAGCTCGAAGATGCACGGCCAGGGGTACGCGACCCTCGCCCTCGCGTCCGCGCTGGGCTCGGCGGACGAGAAGCTGGGGGCGCGGATCCGGCGGGTGCTGACGCTCGCGGTGCGATGTGCGGCCGACAGCCAGACGGCGCTGGGCGGATGGGGCTACGAGCCTTCGCAGACGGTCGAGCACGAGGGTTCGGTGACGGTGACGGTCGCGCAGGGCCTCCGGGCCGCGCGGGACGCGGGCGTGAAGGTGCCGGTCGAGGTCATCCACCAGGGACTTCGGTACCTCCGCAAGAGCCAGAAGCTCTTCGACCGCGGCTCCCCCGAGTACGCCGAGGATGGCTCGTTCAAGTACAGCTGGAACCAGGACCAGTCCACCTACGCCCTGACGGCGGCCGCGATCTCGTCCTTCTTCCTGTTCGGGGAGTACGGGACCTCCCCCGGCGACGCGGGGGACCGCATCAAGTCGGAGGAGCGGATCCAACGGGGCATCCACTACATGCGCCGCCGGCTGCGCTACGTCGCGCGGACCTTCGAGCCGTTCTACTACTACGGGCAGTTCTACGCCGCGTGGGCCGCCTGGCAGAAGGACGGCAACGAGCCGATGCCGCTTCCGGGGCAGTCCTGGGGCGCCGACCTGACGTCGAGCGACATCGAGTCCACGTCGCAGCTGTGGGGCCCCTGGCACGCCAAGATGTACCCGGATCTCATCGGGCGGCAGTCCCAGGACGGCAGCTGGAACGATCCCAAGGACCGCTTCGCGTTCGGAGACCTGCTCCCGACGGCGTTCGCGGTCCTCACGCTGGCGATCCCGGACGAGATGATCCCGGTGTTCCAGCGGTAGCCGCGGTGCCGTTCGCGCGTGACCCGGAGCGTCAGGGCCCCGCGCCCGGAGCTGGGTCGGCCGGGGCGCCGGCTCGGAGCGGTTCGTTCATGCTGCCGGAGCGGAACCCCTCGAGATCGAGGGTGACGTAGGTGAAGCCCAGGGCCTTGAGCCCCTGCACGATGCGCTCGCGGAGACCCGGCGCGAGCAGCGCGGGCACGTCGGCGAGCGGGACCTCCACCCGGGCCATGGGCTCGTGGACCCGGACGCGCACCACGCGGAAGCCCAGGTCCTTCACCACCCGCTCCGCGTCGCGCACCCGGGCGAGCCCCTCGCGGGTGATCTCCGTACCGTAGGGAAATCGGCTCGACAGGCACGACTCCGCGGGTTTGTCCCAGCTCGGCAGGCCGAGCGCCTTCGCCACCGCCCGAACCCAGGGCTTCCCGAGCCCCGCTTCGAGCAGCGGGGACCGGACCCCGTGCCGCTCGGCCGCGGCGAGGCCCGGGCGGTGGTCGCCCAGGTCGTCGGCGTTGGTTCCGTCCACCACCCAGGGGAGACCCCGGCGCGCCGCCACCGAACGCGCCGCGGCGAACAGTGTGTCCTTGCAGTGGAAGCACCGGTCCGGAGCGTTGCGGCGGAAGGCCTCGAGATCGACCTCGTGGCCCTCGAGGACCACGTGCTCCACGCCGGCCGCTCGGGCCTGGGCGCGGGCGTCTTCGAGCTCCTTCGGTGCAAGGCTCTCGGAGCGGCTCGTGACCGCGACGCACCGGTCCGGTCCCCACTCGGCCCCTGCCAGGGCGACCAGCAGGGCGCTGTCGGTGCCCCCGGAAAGCGCCACGGCGCCGGCTCCCAGGGAACGGAGCACCTCGCGGACGCGCCTCTCCGCCTCGACCACGTCCGTCGGGGGGACCGGGCGGCGCGCCAGGAGCTCGTCTCGCAGGGTCATCGCGCGAGGAGTATACGACGCATGGATGCCCTCCCGGCGCCGCGGGCGCCCGGGATGTGAAGCCCTGGAGGAGCCAGGCAACGGCGCGGGGCCTGAGGCCGCTCTACGCCCCCTCCCAGCGCCCGCGGAACCAGCCGCGCAAGGGCTCGCGGCCGCAGAGGC
>CAZJJQ010000298.1:0-5482 GCA_964546345.1 uncultured Planctomycetales bacterium | reverse complement strand
ACGACGGCGCGACCTCCCTCCGGGTGCCGCTCCGCGGGGGGGCGCCCCGGTGCCGCTGGAGAACGAACGCAGCACCGTGCTCGCGCGGCGCCGGGGGGCTGAGGGCCGGCCGGGACCCCGAGGCGCCCATGGGCCGCGAACGTTCCTAGGATGGGGTGCCGGGGCCCGTCCGCGCGGGCTCGGGCCCTGGCGGCTGGCCCCGCAGCCCTCCCCCGCCCCCGCCGCCCCCCACCTCCTCCGCCGCCGTCCTTCCGCTCACCCGGGTCCCCGGAACCTCCCCCATGCTCCGCTGCCTCCCTCCCCGCCGGGCCACGCCGCGGACGTCCAACCGGGGGAGCGCGGCGGCGGCGGCGCTCCTCTTCGGCTGGCTCCTGATCGAGTGCGCGCCGGGTGGTGGCGTCGGGTCGCTCGTCGCGGCGCGAGAGGCCCTGGCAGCGGACGCTGCGCCCCCCGTGGACGTGCCCCTGCTCGACGGCACCACCGTGCGTGGGGTGGTGATGAGCGTGGATGCGAAGGAGGTCACCCTCCGCGTCGGCACGGAGACGCGTCGGCTGGCGTGGGGCAGCCTGTCACCGATGGGGGTCTTCCGCGTGCGGGGGGCCGTGGCCGCGCCCGACGACGGCGCCGTGCGGCTCGGGCTCGCGGAGCTCGCGAGCGAGCTCGGCCTCTGGGCGGAGGCGCGGATCGAGTACGAGAAGGCGCTGGCCCTGGGCGCGATCGACGCGCGCGCGTACGGCAAGGCCGTCGCGGACGCCGAGCTGCGGGCGGTGGAGGCGGGCATCGGGCACGCCACGAAGGCGCTCGAGGCGGGCGACACGCGTGCGGCGCTCGCAGCGCTCCGCCAGCTGAAGCTCGACTTCGCCGGCGCGTCGAACGCGCAGAAGGTGGACGCGCTCCTCGCCGACCTGTCGCGCCGGGTCGCGGCGTCCCAGGCGGAGCAGCTCGCCAGCGAGGAGGACCGTGCGCGGGCGCTCCGCGAGGGCGAGCGGCAGAAGGAGATGACGGTGCGCTTCCTCGAGGCGAAGCAGCACGTCAACGTCGCCGCGACCTCGGCCGAGGAGGCGCGGGCCCAGGCGAAGAACGGCGTGGTCTCGCGCGTGCGTCGCCAGGCGGAGGCGTCCGACGCGAGCTACGTGGCCGCACGTCGGGCCCTCGGCCGGATCCGCCGCCTCGCGGCGAAGGACTCTCCCGAGGCGGAGAAGGCGCTGGCGATGCTCGGGGAGATCGACCGCGACCAGTTCCGCATGCTGCTCGAGGCGACGAAGTTCTTCTGGGAGGCGCGGGTGTACGCCGCGGCGGACGAGTTCGCGGCGCGCGCGTCGTACGTGGATCCGGTGGACCCGGCGCTGCTCGAGGTGCGCGCGGAGATCCGCTCGCATCGGATCCGCTACCGGGCCAGCGACATCACCAACGCCCGGCCGCGGTAGCGCGCTTCCCGCGCCGGGGTGGGGCCACGGGGGGCACGACGAGGCCGTCGATCCAGACGTCGTCCCCCACGCGCCGGACCCGGACCGGGTCGAGGCGGGGTGCGAGGGCGAGGTCGTCGATTCCCGAGCCCACGAGCGCGAGCGGCGCGTCGCGGCCTCCCAGCAGGAGGGGTGCGACGAGGACGGCCACCTGATCGAGGAGCCCGGCCCGGAGGAACGCGCCCGCGAGGGTGCCTCCCCCTTCGAGGAGCAGGCGGTGAACGCCGACCTCGCCGAGCCGGCGGAGGGCGAGCGGGAGGTCCACGCGGCCGTCCCGCCCCACCGCGGGGATCACGACGACGCCCGGGCAGGCGGCGAGGGCGCTCGCCTTGGAGGTGTGGGGCCGGGCCGTGAAGAGGAGGAGGGGGCGTGCGGGGGACGACTCGCGGACGACGCGGGCGTCGAGCGGCGTGCGGAGCGCGGAGTCGAAGACCACCGCCAGCGGCTGGGGCCGACCGTGGGGCGGGCCCCCGGGCCGACGGCAGGTGAGCCTCGGATCGTCGGCGAGGACGGTCCCCACGCCGACGGCGATGGCCTCGACGCGCCCCCGAAGGTCGTGCACGAGCCGGCCCGCGCGCGGGCCGGAGAGCGCGCCGCCCTCGCCCTCCGCGGGAGAGGTGCGGCCGTCGAGCGACATCGCCCACTTGGCGACGACCCACGGACGGGCGGCACCGAGTCCGCGCCGGAAGGCAGCGAGGAGCTCCCGCGTGGCGCCCATGCCGACGGGTCCCTCGACCGCGACGCCGGCCGCGCGCAGGGCGCGTGCGGCGCGACCGCCGTGGGCGGGATTGGGGTCGCGCTCGGCGTAGACGACCCGGGCAACCCGGGCCGCTGCGAGGGCGTCCACGCAGGGGGGCGTCTTGCCGTGGGTGCTGCAGGGCTCCAGCGTGACGTAGGCGGTCGCGCCGCGCGCCTTCCTGCCCGCAGCCCGGAGCGCCTCGATCTCGGCGTGGGGCCCGCCGTACGCGCGGTGCCAGCCGCGACCGACGACGCGCCCGTCCCGGACGAGCACCGCCCCCACGGGCGGGTTCGGCTCGACGCGGAACCTCCCGCGTTCGGCGAGCGCGGCCGCCTCGGTCAGCAGGGCGCGGTCGGCGGCGGAGATCAGCGGTGGTCCCGGAGGCCGGGGGCCGACTCGACCGCGACCAGGTCGCCGCGCAGGGAGTGGGCGGTGGCGTGGGTCACGCGCACGCGCGCGAGGCGACCGACGAGGCCGGCGTCGGCGCCCACGTGGACGATGCGGTTGCCCGGCGTACGGCCCGAGAGCCGGGAGGCGTCGGTCTTGCTGACCTCGTCCAGGAGCACCTCGACCGTGGAACCGAGCAGCGAGGCGTTCGCGGCCTCGCTGATCGCGTCCTGGGCCTCGAGCAGCGCGAGGTTGCGCGCCCGCTTGGTCTCCTCGGGCACGTCGTCCTCGAGCCGCCTGGCGGCGAGCGTGTGGGGCCGCACGCTGTACTTGAAGACGTAGGCCTGGACGAAGCCGATCTCCTCGACCAGCGCGCGCGTCGCGGCGAAGTCGGCGTCCGACTCCCCGGGGAAGCCGACGATGAAGTCGCTCGTGATCTCGACGGAGGGCACGTGACGCCGGGCCCAGCCGACGACCTCCCGGTACTGGGCGGAGGTGTAGGTGCGCTTCATGCGGCGCAGCACCTCGTCGGAACCCGACTGCGCGGGGATATGGAGCCAGGGCATGACCTTCTCGACGGCACCGAAGCGCCGCATCATGTCCTCGGTCATGTCGAAGGGGTTGCTCGTCAGGAAGCGGAGCCGGTCGATCCCGGGCACGAGGGCCGCGCGCTCGAGGAGCGCGCAGAGCCCGCCCTCGCCGGCACGGTCGCTCCCGTAGGTGTTGATGTTCTGGCCGAGGAAGGTGACCTCGCGCACGCCGTCGGCGGCGAGGCGCCCGACCTCGCGGAGGACGTCCTCGACCGGGCGCGACACCTCGCGCCCGCGCGTGAACGGGACGATGCAGTAGGTGCACACGTGATCGCAGCCGCGCATGATCGTCACGAACGCCCGGTGGCGCTGGGGCCGGACCCCGATCTCGCGGTCGGCGTCGGGCAGGAACTCGGGATCGGGGCGACGCTCGACGCGCACGATGCGCCCGCCGCGCCGCGAGACGTCCTCGAGGTCGGCGACGGCGCTGCGGAAGCTGCTCGTGCCGAGGACGAGGTCCACGTGGGGCGCCCGGCGCGCGATCTCCCCGCGGACGCGCTGGGCCATGCATCCCAGGACCCCGATCTTGAGGCTCGGGCGCGCCCGCTTGAGCGGCCGGTACGTGCCGAGGAGGCTCCAGACCTTGTCCTCGGCGTGCTCGCGGACCGAGCAGGTGTTCACGAGGATGAGGTCGGCCTGGCCGGCGTCCTCGGTGCGCGCCCACCCCTTGCGCGCCAGGTCGCCGAGGACCAGCTCGGCGTCGAGCTCGTTCATCTGGCAGCCGAAGTTGACGAGGTGGACGCGGCGGCCCCCCGACGGGCCGACGGCGACGGGCACATCGGCGACGGCGGGGCGGTCTGCGGGGCTCCTTCCGTCGGGCGTGGGCATCGACCTATCCAACGCGGGCGGGCGGGGGCGCACAAGCGCGCGCCGGGACGGCACGCGGTCCACCGCGGGAGGGTGGGGCCTCTCGACCCGGGATGATGGTGGCCCCCCAGGCCGGCGGGCCCGCGACGCCGCGAGACCACCCCGGGGAGACCGGAGGCACGACTCCGGATCAGCGCACGAGGCGCGTGGCGCTGCCGGACGCGGCCGGGGCCGGGGGAATGGACGCGAGGAGCCGCCGCGCCTGGGCCGCGAACGCGGCCCCCGGACCGCGGCTGCGTTCCCCTCCGCGACGGGAAGGGGGTCGAACCACGGCGATGGAGGCTTCCAGGGCCTCGCGCGCGAGCGGGAGGAACCCCGACCCGTGGAACGAACGCCCCGCCTCGAGGTAGCCCTCCGCCGCCCCCCCGTCCGGGTACATGCGGACGTAGAGGCCCGCGCGCCCCCCCTCGTCGTACACCCCTCGCGCCACGCGTTCTCCGAAGAGGTAGGCCGAACGCACGACGACCCGGTCCCTCGACCAGGCGGGCAGCAGCTCCTCGAGGCGGCGGAGACCGTCGGCGAAGAGCCTGCGGATGCGACGCAGCCTCGTGGGGTAGTAGCCGGACACCTCCTCGAAGACCTGGGCGTAGCGGCGAGGGTCGGAGAGGTGCTGGAAGCGCACCACGGACTGGTGCTCCTCCATGAGGATGGACGCCTCGTGGAAGACGTGGGAGCACGTCGTGTCCAGGGGCTCGACCACCCCCACCTCGCGGAAGAGGCCGTGGGCGAGCTCACGCAGGGGCCCCACCAGGTCGTCACGCAGGTGGTGCAGGCGCGGCAGGTGGAACAGCCGCGCCAGGTTCTCCGGCGGAAGCCGGAGGTCGTCGCGGTGGACGCCCGCCTCGCGCGCGAAGCGCAGGACGCGCGCCTCGTAGCGCTGGTAGATCGCGTGGAACGCGCGCCGACTGGCAAAGAAGGCGTAGAGGAAGTCCCAGGCGCGCGGCCCGTCGACGACCTGCACCGCCACGATCCACCTCCACGACGAATCCGGCTAGCGGGGAGCCGCCCCCGAGGAACGGGGCGGGTCGGCCCTCTGCCCCGTGGTCGTCCCCCCTGCGGAAGGGGAGGCGAGCCCGGGGGGGCCCGAAGACGACGACGTGGGGTCCACCGCCTCCCGGCACCAGCGGACGACGAAACGGAGCAGGAGCGCTCCGACCGCCAGGTAGCCGGCGATCCCGACCGCCTCGAGCGACGAGGCGACGAGCGCGGCGACCGGGGCAGCCGGCGTCACGGAGGCTACTCCGCCGCGGCGCCCGCCGTCGCGGCCTTCTTGCCCTTCGCGGCCTTCTTGCCCTTCTTCGCACCCTTGGCGTCGGCCCCGTCGCCCTCCGGAGCAGCCTCCTCGACGGGCCGGTCCACGAGCTCGAAGATGGCCCTCGGAGCGTTGTCGCCCACCTGGTTCTTCCAGTCGCGGACGATGCGGGTGTAGCCGC
>CAZJJQ010000297.1:0-5486 GCA_964546345.1 uncultured Planctomycetales bacterium | reverse complement strand
GCCGATGGCCGGGCTGCTCGCGCGCGCGGCGCGCTTCCGCCGCGCGGTCGAGGACCCCCTGCCGGCCTCGGCGACGGCCGCGTTCCGCGCTTCGGTCGCGAAGGTGTCGCCCACGCACCTGACGACGGGGCGCATCTGCCTCCACCGCTTCTTCCTGAGCCGCGTCGCGAAGGTGCCCGAGGACGAGGGAGGCGCGCGGGGCCCGGGCTTCGACCGGCGCCTGTACGGGACGATCCTCCACGAGGCGCTCCACCGCGCCCTCGCCGAGGAGGACGTGCCCGAGGGCGAGATCGCGGCGGACGTGCTCCAGTCCCGCGTGGGGGCCCTCGAGGGCCCGGGCCTGCTCGACTGGCTGCGCGAGGACGTCGCCCGCGTCGTCCGCCTCGCGCGCGCCCGCGAGGCCGTGACGCGGGCCGCGGGATACGTCCCGAGCGTGCGCGATCTCGAGCTCGACCTCGTCGGCGACGACGGCGAGCCCGTGCGCCTCGGGTTCGAGGACGGCGCCTTCGCCCTGACGGGCCGCATCGACCGTCTCGACACGCGGCGCGAGCAGGGGGCGCGGCAGGCCATCGTCGTGGACTACAAGACGGGCGTCTCCACCTCGGAGGAGAGCGCCAAGGCGATGCGCACCCTGGAGGACCTCCAGCTGCCGCTGTACGCCCGCGCCGTCGAGCGCGTGCGCGGCGTCACCGTGGTGGGCCTCGAGCACGTGGTCGCGACGCGGCGCGCCCGGCAGGGCCTCTACGCCGACGACCGCCGCGACGTGCTCCTCGCGCGGGCCGAGGGCAGGGGCCAGGTCTTCCTGACGCGGTCGGACTTCCGCGGCGTGATCGAGGGCGCCGAGCGGCGCGCCGTCGAGGTGGTGGCGGCGGTGCGGCGGGGCGCCGACGGCGGCCATCGCAAGCGCCCGCTCGACCGCCGCCGCTGCGACCGCTGTGCGTTCGTGCGGATCTGCCGCCCCGACCGCACGCGTTTCCCGGGGGTCCCCGAGGACGACGGGGAGGACGACGCATGACCGGTCCCCGCCTCACCGGGCAGCAACGGTCCGCCGCCCACCGCGGCCGGGGCGACGCCTGCGTCCTCGCGGGCGCCGGCTCGGGCAAGACCACCGTCCTGACCGAGCGGTTCGCGACCCTCGTGCGCGACCAGGGCGTCCCCGCCCGTCGCATCGCGGCCCTCACCTTCACGGAGAAGGCCGCGGGGGAGATGCGCGAGCGCATCGCGAAGGCGTTCGCCGCGTCGTCCGACCCCCGCCTCCTCGCGGCCGTCGCCGACGTCGAGTTCGCCCCGATCACGACGATCCACGCGTTCGGCGCCCGGCTCCTCCGGGAGCACGCCATCGAGGCCGGCGTCGATCCGGCGTTCACGCTCTTCGACGAGACCGAGGCGAAGCTCTGCCTCGAGGACGCGTGGATCGACGTGGAGCGGCGCCTGCGGAAAGCCCACCACCCGGCCCTGCTCGTGCTGCGACGGCTGGGCGGGGAGGAGGGCTGGCGCGACCTGCTCGAGCTGCTCGAGCGCGTGCGCGGGCAGGGCCTCGACCCGCGCAGCCTCACGTGGCGACGCGAGGGGGCCGACCCCAGGACGCTCCTCGCCGACGTGCGCCGCCACCTCGACGATCTCGATGCGCGGGTGGCCGACGCGCCCAAGGTGAAGGACGTGGAGCGGACGAAGTACGTCGAAGCCCGCGCCCGGTTCCCGGACGTCTCCCGCGTCGCGATCGGGCCCGACCTCCTCCGCCTGCTCGACCCCATCGCCCGGGCCCCGGCCGCGAAGATGCTCCCCGCGCCCCGGGGCGCGGATGCCACCCCGCTGCGCGACGCCCTCCACGAGACCGTGGTCGCGGTGGTGGCGGCCCTCCTGGACGAGCTCGGCCAGCGCGAGCTCGAGGCGCCGCTGCGCCACCTCCTCGTGGAGACGGGGGCCGCGTACGCGGCGCGCAAGCGCGAGCAGGGGGCGCTCGACTTCACGGACCTCGAGGTCGAGACGATCGCGCTCCTGCGTCGCCTCGCGGCGCGCGGACGTCCCCTCGAGGGCGGCCCCCTGCGCCTGCTCGTGGACGAGTTCCAGGACACGAACCCGCTCCAGGCGGCCCTCCTCGAGCTCCTGCGCCGGCCGCCGGGCGCGGCCCCGGTGGACCTGTTCGCCGTGGGGGACCCGAAGCAGTCGATCTTCCACTTCCGCCGCGCCGACGTGGGCGTGATGCGCGCCGAGTGGGCCCGGGTGGGCCCGCAGGGGGAGACCGAGCTCTCCGAGTCGTTCCGCAGCCGCCCCGAGCTCGTCGCGTTCCACGGCGCGCTGTTCGCCCGTCTCTTCGCCGGCGGAGCCGCGGGCGTCGAGCCCCAGTCGCTCGTGGCGAAGGCCTCGTTCCACCCAGGACCGCCGATCCTCCCGGAGCTCCTCACGGTGGACGCGGGGCCCGACAAGGTCGTCGACCGACGCGAGGCGGAGGCGCGCGCGGTGGCCCGGCGCATCCGCGGATGGGTCGAGGGGGGCGCCCTGCGCACGAAGGTCGCCAAGGGCTCCGAGCAGGGCCCGCGCCCGCTGCGCTACGACGACGTCGCCCTGCTGCTGCGCGCGCGCACGCACGTGAAGACGTACGAGCGTGCGCTGCTCGAGCAGGGGATCCCGTTCCACGTCGGCCGGGGCAAGGGCTTCTACGACACGGAGGAGATCGCGGACCTCGTGCACCTCCTCCGGGTGGTGCACGACCCCCGCGACCGCTTCGCCGTCGCCGCGTGGGCCACGAGCCCCGCGGTGGGGGGCACCGACGAGGACCTCCTCGCCGCGTTCGGCGGGCGCTCGGACGACCCCTTCGCCCTCCTCGCCGCCCGGTCGCGCACGGCCGCCGCGTGCGCGCGCGTCGCCGCGCTCCGTCGCCTGGCCGCGGCGGGCTCCCTCGAAGACCTCGTGCGCGCGGCGCTCGAGGCGTCCGACGCGATCCCGGTCTCCCTCCTCCAGGATGGCGGGGCCCGCCGAGCGCGCAATCTCGAGAAGGCGCTGGCCATCGCCCGCCGCCTCGACGCCGACGGCGGCCACGGCCTCTCCGACTTCCTGAGACGGCTGACCGACCTGCGGGATCGCGAGATCGACGAGCCGGAGGCCGGGGCCGGCCCCGCCGACGAGGGCGTGGCCGTGCTGACGGTGCACGCCAGCAAGGGCCTCGAGTGGCCGTGCGTGGTCCTCGCCGACACGGGCTCCGGCGCCCGACGCGGCGGCGCCCGCCCCTTCCAGGTGGATGCGCAGGGGCGCTTCGGCTGGCAGGTGATCGACCCGCTCGAAGGCACCCCGGGCCGGGGCGCCGGCCTCCGCGCCATCGACGCCGAGGAGGCGCGGGCCGAGGAGGAGGAGGCGCTCCGGCTCCTCTACGTCGCCCTCACCCGGGCGGAGGAGCGCCTCCTCGTGACCGCCAGCGTCTACGGCGCCACGAAGGAGGGCGAGCCCTTCCGGCTCGGCGGCTGGGCGAAGGCGATCCGCTCGACGATGACGGTGCCGTTCCTGCCCGGCACCCGCGAGGCGGCGATCGACGGCGCTCCCCTGCTCGCAAGCGTCGAGGCCCTCGATGCCGAGGAGGCGGCGCGGGTCGCACCGTCCGACGATCGTCGCTCGGCCTTCCGCCGCCACGGCGCCGCCGTCGCCGTCGCACCCGACCTGGCGCCGGACGCGGACGGGCTCGCGACGGCGACGCGCCTGCTCGACGCCGCCCGCCGGCCGGTGGAGACGCTCGGGCGCACGCCGTTCGTCGTCACGATCAGCGACCTGCTCCACTTCGCGGCCTCTCCCTCGCGCTTCCATCGCGAACGCGTGATCGGCGTGGGCGCCGCCGTCGCTCCGGCCCCCGCCGCCCCCCTGACCTCCCCCGAGCCCGACGACCCCGCGAACGCCGGCGCCCCCGACGACGACGACGCCCGGGTCCGGGCCGAGCTCGCCGCCGAGCGCTGGGACGAGGGGCGCGAGGTCCTCGCGGGGATCGACCGCGCGGCGCTCGGACGCGCGGTCCACCTGGCCATCGAGCGGTTCGTTCCAGGGGCCCCCGACCTCGTCGGCCTCGCGCGCGCGGCCGTCGCCGACGAGCACGCGACCGGCGCGTCGCCTGCCGTGGAGGCGGCCGCCCTCGCCATGGTGCGGCGGTTCCTCGACGCCCCGGTGGGGGCGCGGTTCGTCGAGGCGCTGGCCGCGGGTCGCGACGTGCGTCGCGAGGTGGCGTTCCACGCGCGGATCCGCTTCCCGGGCAAGGCGTCCGTGGCGGGCTTCGACGCGCTCCTCGTGAAGGGCTCCATCGACCTCTGGATGCCCGAGGCCGACGGGCGCATCCGGATCCTCGACCACAAGACGAACGCGCCCGGCGGCCGCTTCCCGGACGCGGAGAGCCTCGGCGCGCACTACGCGACGCAGCTGCGGCTCTACGCCCTCGCCGCCGAACGGGTGCTCGGGCGCGACGTGGCGGGCGCATCCCTGCTCCTGCTCGACCCGGCCTGGGCGGCGATGGGGGTGCCGGTCGAGCTCGAGGTCGATGTGGGCGGCGACGCGCTGGCCGACACGCGCGAGCTCTGCCGCGCCTATGCGACGGCGGCGCTCCACGATCGATGGCCCGCGCGCTGGGAGGACCTGCTGGCCTGACGACCGCGCCGAGAGCCCGGGCCAGGGAGGGTGGGGGCGGCGGGGGTGGAGGGGGACGTGCCCGCGACGGCCCGGGGGCGTGCTCCGGTGCCGGTCCCATCGCCGCGGGGGCCGGGGGCCCTATCTCTCGCCGAGCCACCACCGCCGGCGGGCGCGCGGCGGGAACGCGACGGGGAGTCTCCCCATGGTCGTGGACCACACGTGGGAGACCGCGTCCTCCGGAGAGTCGGTGAGGTAGAGGCGGTCCACGTCCTCGGATGCCAGGGTCCCCGCGGTGACGAGCGTGCGCAGGAAGGCGACGAGGGGCGCCCAGAACGCACGCCCCAGCAGGACCACGGGGAAGTCCACGACCTTCCGCGTCTGGATCAGGGTGGCGATCTCGAAGAGCTCGTCCAGGGTCCCGAAGCCGCCCGGCATCACGATGAAGGCGTGGCTGTACTTCACCAGCATCACCTTCCGGACGTAGAAGTGCCGGAACGTGACGTTGCGATCGAGGTAGGGGTTGGGCCGCTGCTCGGCGGGCAGCTCGATGTTGCATCCGACGCTGGTGCCCCCGGCCTCGCGGGCGCCCCGGTTGGCGGCCTCCAAGATGCCGGGGCCCCCGCCCGTCATGACCGCGAACCCCGCCCGCGCGAGGCGCGCGCCCACCTCCCGGGCCAGCGCGTAGGGTTTGGCGCTCTCCGGGAAACGCGCCGACCCGAACACGGTCACGCACGGACCGAGGAAGTGGAGGGCGCGGAACCCCCGGATGAACTCGAAGAAGATCTTGATCGCGCGGCGCAGCTCGGCCCAACGGCTCTGGGGGCCTTCGAGGAATCGGCGCTCGTCGCCGGCCCCGTTCCCCGGCGGCGCGGAGTCCACCCGCG
>CAZJJQ010000296.1:3221-5486 GCA_964546345.1 uncultured Planctomycetales bacterium | reverse complement strand
GGGGCCGCTGCGGCCGGGCGGAGGTGGCGCGCCGGGGCGGGAGTAGCCTGACCCGCGGGCGACGAGGCCCCCGCGAGGAGGACTCGCCATGGCCTTTCGCGATCGCGCGGACGCGGGCAGGCAGCTGGCCGCGTTGTGTCGGCCGTATCGGGAGCCCACGCCGCTCGTGGTGGGACTGGCCCGCGGCGGCGTCCCGGTCGCGGCGGAGGTGGCGGAGGCGCTCGGGGCCCCGCTCGACGTGATGGTGGTGCGCAAGCTGGGGGCGCCGTTCCAGCCGGAGCTGGCGGTCGGGGCGATCGCGCCGGACGGGGTGCGCGTCCTCGACCGGGCGGGGATGCGGGCGATGGGCATCTCCGAGGAGGCGATGGCGCGCGTCGAGGAGCAGGAGACGCGGGAGCTGGCGCGACGGGTGGCGCTGTACCGGGGGGAGCGGAAGCCGGTCGACGTCGTTGGGAGGACGGTTCTCCTGGTGGACGACGGCATCGCGACGGGGCACACGGCGCGCGCCGCGATCCGGTGGCTGCGCACGCGGCCGGGCCTCGCGCGGCTGGTGCTCGCGGTGCCCGTGGCGGCGGCGCAGACGCTCGAGGACCTCCGTCCGCTGGTGGACGACCTCGTCGTGGTCGAAGCGCCGACCGACCTGCAGGCGATCGGATGCTGGTACGACCGCTTCGAGTCGACGCCGGACGCCGTGGTGATCGAGCTCCTCGCGCGGGCGGCCGCGCGCGCGGGCCCCGCGGTCGAGGAGCCCGCGCGGGGGCGCGCGACGGCGCACCCGGCCGGGGGAACGGACGTGAGGATCCCCTTGGGGGACGGGCGCGCGCTGGACGGCCGCCTCGAGCTGCCTCCAGGGGCACGTGGGCTCGTGGTGTTCGCCCACGGCAGCGGCAGCAGCCGGCACAGCCCCCGCAACCGCCACGTGGCGGCGGTGCTCCGGGAGGCCGGCATCGGCACCCTGCTCATGGACCTCCTCACCCCTGCCGAAGAGGCCCTCGATGCACGGACGGCCGAGCTGCGCTTCGACCTCTCGCTGCTCGGGGACCGTCTCGGCAGGGCGATCGCCTGGCTCGACGACGACGCGGGGCTGCGGGCCCTGCCGATCGGCCTGTTCGGGGCGAGCACCGGCGGAGGTGCAGCGCTCGTCGCCGCCGCAGCGCGCCCTGACCGCATCGCGGCGGTGGTGTCGCGGGGCGGCCGCCCCGACCTGGCGGGTGCGTCCACGCTGGCGAGGGTGCGGGCCCCCACCCTCCTCCTCGTCGGGAGCCTCGACACCGAGGTGATCCGGATGAACCAGGACGCGCTGGCCCGGATGCACGGCGCGCAGGTGCGTCTCGCCCTCGTCCCCGGCGCCACCCATCTCTTCGAGGAGCCGGGCACCCTCGACGCCGTCGCCCGCGCCGCCGCCGCGTGGTTCGCCGCGCACCTCTGACGAGAGGTCCCTGAGCCTGGATCTCCCGCGAGAGGTCTCCGCAGTCGTTCCTGCCCGAGCCCCGACCGGAGGTCGCCGAGACTTCTGGTCAGCGCAGCAGCCGGTGGGTGCCGAAGATGCGGTCGCCGGCGTCGCCGAGGCCGGGGCGGATGCGGCCGTTCGCGTCGAGACCGCGGTCGAGCGCGCCCGCGGTGAGCGGCACGTCCGGATGCGCCTCGAGCATCCGACGCACGCCCTCCGGCGCGCACAGGAGCGCGAGCATGCGGAGGTCGCCGCACCCGCGCTTCTTGAGCAGGCTCAGCGTGTAGGCCGCGGTCCCGCCCGTCGCGACCATCGGGTCCACCACGATCACGGTCCCCCCCGCCGCCTCCACGGGGACCTTCGCGTAGTACGGCACCGGCTCCAGCGTCTCCTCGTTGCGATACACGCCCACGTGGCCCACACGCGCCTCGGGCAGCACGTCGAGCACGCCGTCGCACAGCCCGAGCCCCGCCCGCAGGATCGGCACGACGACCACGGGCTTCACGAGGGTCTGCGCCGTCGCGCGCTCGAACGGCGTCTCCACCTCCACGGAGCGGAGCGCCAGCCCGCGGGTCGCCTCGACCAGCAGCAGCCCCGCGAGCTCCCGCACCAGCTTGCGGAATTCGGCGTCCCCCGTCGCCCGATCCCGCAGGCGCGCCATCTTCGACGCCACGAGGGGATGCCTGACGACCGTCAGGTTCGGGAACTCGTCCGTGCGGGCATCCATGGCGCGGCCCTCCGGGATCGACTCGCCTCCCCGAGTCTACGTCCCCCGCCGCAGCCCCACGCGGCGGGACGAAGGCCCCGCCCCGCGT
>CAZJJQ010000296.1:0-3121 GCA_964546345.1 uncultured Planctomycetales bacterium | reverse complement strand
GGCACGCGGCTAGACTCCCCCCCATCGACGGCGGCCCCGGAGCCCCGTCCCTCCGGAGGATCTGCATGGGCGTCGCCGACCTGTCGATCAAGCAGCGGTTCCTCGCGATCGGCGCCGTGGCCCTCCTCGGGTTCGCGGGCGTGATCGTCGTGGCGTCGAGCACGCTCTCCGACGTCCGCATCGGGGGCACCCAGTACCAGGGGATCGCCGACGACAAGGACCTCGAGAGCGAGGTCGCGCCCCCGACGCTCTTCCTCGGCCCCGCGATGTTCTCCGTGGTCGAGGCCGCCGTGACGACCTCCCCGGAGACCCGGGCGGCCGCCCTGGCCTCCGCCGAGAAGGCCATCGCGGCCTACAAGGAGCGCATGGCCTACTGGGAGGCGCGCGCGGTGGACCGCGGCCTGGGCCTGCGCAAGATGCTCTTCGAGGACTCCAAGGGGGCGGGTGCCGAGTGCCTCGAGGTCCTCACCCGCGAGGTGCTCCCCGTCCTCCGCGCCACCCCCGTGGACCAGGGCAAGGCGATGGCCTCGATCCAGTCGCTGATCGCCTCGTTCCGGCGGCATCGGACCGCCACCGACGAGGTGGTGGCCCTCCTGGGCCGTCGCGTCGAGAGCCAGGAGCAGGCCGCGAAGGACGAGGCGGAGGCCGGCCACCGCTCGATGCTGTGGATCGCGGTGGGCTCGGGCCTGCTCACGATCCTCGTGGGGACCTGGCTGCTGCGCTCGGTGCTGCGCTCCATCGTCGCCGTCCGCGACCGCATGAAGGTGATGGCCCAGCAGGATGCCGACCTCGGCGCGCGCCTCGCCGTCACCTCCCGCGACGAGGTCGGCGACCTCTCCCACTGGGTCAACCAGTTCATCGAGAAGATCGCCGGCCTCGTGCGGGCCGTGAAGAAGTCCACGATCCAGCTGCGCTCCACCGCCACCCAGATGGCGGCCACGAGCCACGAGCAGGAGGCCACCGTCGGCTCGTTCGGCGCCAGCACCACCGAGATCGCCGCGGCCACGAAGGAGATCTCCGCGACGGGCACCGAGCTCACCCAGACGATGGCCGAGCTCGACCGGGTGGCGAAGGACTCGGCGAGCCTGGCGGCGGGCGGCCGCGACTCGCTCGGCGAGATGCGCGGCACCATGAACGCGCTCGCCACGAGCAGCGGGCTCATCTCTACGCGCCTCTCGACCATCAACGAGAAGGCGCGCGACATCACGGGCGTCGTGACCACGATCACCAAGGTCGCCGACCAGACCAACCTCCTGTCGGTCAACGCCGCGATCGAGGCCGAGAAGGCCGGGGAGTACGGCCGCGGCTTCCTCGTCGTGGCGCGCGAGATCCGCCGCCTCGCCGACCAGACCGCCTCCGCCACGCTCGACATCGAGCAGACCGTCCAGCAGATGCAGGGCGCGGTCTCCGCCGGCGTCATGGAGATGGACAAGTTCTCCGAGCAGGTGCGCCGCAGCGTCAGCGAGGTCGGCACCGTCTCCGGCAAGCTCGACCGGATCATCGGCCAGGTGCAGGTCCTCACCGAGCGGTTCGCCCACGTCACCGAGGGCATGCGCGCGCAGGCCGAGGGCGCCGGCCAGATCAACGAGGCCATGGGCTCCCTCTCCGGCAACGTGAAGGAGACCGCCCGCTCGCTCGGCGAGTTCGCCGTGGCCGCCGAGGAGATGAAGTCCTCGGTCGAGGCGCTCAAGCAGGAGCTCGGCAAGTTCAAGCTGGAGGACTGACGGCTTGGTCGTCCCGGTCGTCGCCTTCGAGGTGGACTCCGCACGCTACGGCCTCGAGGCCGTGCGCGTCGTCGAGGTCGTGCCGTCCGTGCCGCTGCGCGCGGTGCCCGGCACGGTCCCCGGCGTGGCGGGCCTGCTCCGCTTCCGCGGCCGGCTCGTGCCCGTGGTCGATCTCGGCGTGCTCTGGGCGGGACGCCCGACGCCCGCCCGGTTGAGCTCGCGCATCCTCGTCTGCGAGCTCTCCGACGCAGGGCCCGCGGAAGCCTCCGGGAGCCCGGGGGGCGGCGGGGGCCGGCCGGCGCCCGCACGGTCCTGGGCCGACCTCGCCGGCGAGCAGCGCCTCCGCCTCGGCCTGCTCGCGGAGCGCGTGCTGCGGGTGAGCGCCGTCGATCCCGACGGTCCCGAGGCGGGCGACGGCCCGAAGACGCCCGGCGCCCGAGGCCTCGGGCGGCTGGTCCGCGACGGGGACGCCCTCCTCCAGCTCGTGCGCGTCGGAGACCTCGTCCCCGCCGACGTGCTCGCCACGCTGGTCCCCGCGGAGGACGCGCCCCCGTGAGCCTCGAGCGCGTCGCCACCCTCCTGCGCGAGACCTCCGGGCTCGAGGCCGACGCCCTCGGCGCCCGCGCCCTGGAGGAAGCCGTGCGCCGACGGGCCGCGCTCGCGGGCCGCGACGTCGCGGGCTACGCCGGCTCCCTGGCGGCCGACGCGGACGAACGGGAACGGCTGATCGCGGAGCTGCTCGTCCACGAGACGTCGTTCTTCCGGTACCCGGCGTCGTTCGAGCACCTGGCGGCGCACGCCCGCGCGCGCGCGCTCGCGCGACCCGGCCCGGTGCGCATCCTCTCCGCCGCGTGCGCGACGGGCCAAGAGGCCTGGTCGATCGCGATCGCGCTGCTCGAGGGGGGCGTCCCGCCCGAACGCATCGCGATCGACGCCTTCGACCGTTCGGGCGCCGCCATCGAGACCGCCCGACAGGGACGGTACGAACGCGGAGGGACGCGCGGCCTCGATCCCGCGCGGGCCGCGCGGTGGTGTACGTCGGAGACCGGCGCGCTCACGATGCGCCCCGAGGTGACCCGGCTCGTGCGCTTCGAACGCGGGGACCTCCTATCGGCGGACGCCCCCTTCGCGGGGGGCGTCTACGACGCCGTGCTGTGCCGCAACCTCCTCATCTACCTCACGGAGGCTGCGCGTCGGCGCGCGCTCGAGGTCCTCGGCGCCCGGCTCGCCCCCGACGGAAGGCTCTACCTGGGGCACGCGGAGGTGCTCGTGGCCCGCGCCGAGGGGTTCGTCCCGGACGGGGACGCGGGCGCGTACGCGTGCGTGCGGAGCGCCGCGCGCACGGCCCAACGACCGCCCCCCGCGGCCGCCCCCCGTCCCCCCGCGCCCCCCTCCGC
>CAZJJQ010000295.1:0-5501 GCA_964546345.1 uncultured Planctomycetales bacterium | reverse complement strand
GAGCCCCGAAAGCGAGCCCGTACGTCCCGACGGCGATTTCTTCACAATCCCTGAGAGGCGGTTCGACGCCCGCCTCGAAGGGGCGGAGGCACCCTCCGTCCCCGCCGGTCCCGCACACGCCCCCCGGAGCCCCCATGCGATCCCTGCCCTGCCTCGCTGCGACCTGCCTGCTCTCCGCCGTGCCCTTCCTCCTCGGATCCCGCGACGTTCGGGCGGACGAGGGCTCACCCGCGGCCGACAAGCCCGCCACCAAGCCCGAGGGGAAGGCCCCGGAGGCCCCCGTCGAGCCTCCGACGGTCGTGGCGGAGAAGGGGCCCTTCACGGTGGTGCTCGAGCGGGAAGGCCTGTTCGAGGCCGTGGACGCGACCGAGGTGGTCTACGATCCGGAGGCCTGGAACGGCGAGCTCGAGACCGTGGACGCCTGCTCGACGGGCCGGGTGGAGAAGGACCAGGTGCTCGTCCGTTTCAAGACGGAGGCGATCGACGAGGCCATCGAGGCCGCCACGAAGGACCACGCGATCGCGAAGAAGCGCCTCGAGGCCCAGAAGGAGGACGCCCGCCGCGCCGAGGAGGGGCAGAAGCTCGGGCTCGCGCGCGCGAAGGTCGAGCGCGACCGCGCGCTCGAGGCCCTCGAGTGGTTCAAGGCGGTCGAGCGCGAGATGCGGGTGAAGGAGGCCGAGCTGCGCATCCAGGGCGGGCGCGACAACCTGGCCGACCAGGAGGAGGAGCTCGCGCAGCTCCGCAAGATGTACAAGGCCGACGACGTCGTGGAGGAGACCGAGGAGATCGTGATGAAGCGCACCGTGCGCGCCCTCGAGCGCACGAAGGCGGGCTTCGACATGCAGCTGGTGCGCCAGCGACGCTTCCTCGAGACGGGGCTCCCCAACGACCTCGAGGACCTCGAGGCGAACGCGAAGCGCCAGGGGTACGAGTACGACAAGGCCCTCGCCCTCGCCTCGATCCAGCTCGAGCAGGGCCGCCTCGAGCTCGAGAAGGCGGCGTTCGGGGTCGCCCGCCAGGCGGCGAACCTCGAGAAGCTCGGCCGCGACCGCGAAGCCCTCGTCGTCCGCGCCCCGCGCGCCGGGATCGCGATCCCCGGCGCCTGCGTGCGCGGGAAGTGGGCGGGCATCGAGGAGACGGCGAAGGCCCTCAGGAAGGGCGGGAAGCTGCGCCCGGGCCAGCCGATCTTCACGATCGTCACGCCGGGGGACGTGGCCGTGCGCACGACCGTCGGCGAGGCCGACCTGCTGCAGGTCGCGGAAGGGCAGTCGGTGGAGGTGGTCCTCACGGCCGACCCGAAGAAGGTGCTGCCGGCGCGGGTCGCGCGGGTCGCGCGCGCGAGCACCGACGGGCAGTACGCCGTCGGCATCGAGCTCTCGGCCCCGGACGAGCGGCTGATGCCCGGCTTCACCTGCAAGGCCAAGGTGACCCTGTCGCGCCGCGAGGACGCGGTGACGGTGCCCTCGGCCTCCGTGACGGCCGACGGCGAGCGCAAGCTGGTCCACGTCTTCGCCGAGGGCAAGGCGACGCCGCGCGAGGTGGAGGTCGGCGCGACGAGCGGCGGCCGGACCGAGATCCGCAAGGGCCTCGAGGCCGGCGAGCGCGTGCTCAAGACGCCCGCCAAGTGAGCGCGTCCGTGCGGATCTCCCGTCTCCTCCCCGCCGCCGCGCTCGGGGCGGTCCTCGGCGCGCTCGGGCTCCGCCTCGGGCCGACTCCCGCGAGGGCCGAGCCTCCTCCGTCGGACGCTCCGGCCCCCGCCGCGCCCGCGGGAGCTCCCACCTGCGAGGAGCCCTTCGACCTCGAGGCCACCATCGGCCGTGCGGTCGGCTACCTCGTCCGCGCGCAGAACCGCGACGGGTCGTGGGGCAGCCCCGCGAGCAACCTGTTCGACATCTACGCGCCGATCCCCGGCTCCCCCATCGCGTTCCAGGTGGCGGCGAGCTCGCTGGCGCTGTCGGCGCTGCTCGAGTGCGGCGCGGACGGCCCCGAGGTCCGCGCGGCCGTCTCGAAGGCCACGGCCTGGCTGCTCGAGCACCACGGCAAGGCCCGCCGGATCACGACGGACGTGCTCTACAACGTCTGGGCGCAGACGTACGCCCTCTCGGCCTTCGCCCGGCTGTTGGCGCGCACGACGGACCCGGAGCTGCGCGCCCGCTACGTGAAGGCGGCCGAGGAGCAGGTGGACCTCCTGCGCCGCTTCGAGTTCGTGGACGGGGGCTGGGGCTACTACAACTTCGACATCGTGGCCCGCCAGCCCGAGCATGGCGCCACGAGCTTCACCACGGCGTCCGTCCTGGTGGCGCTCGCCATGGCGCGCGACCAGGGCGTGCGGGTCCCGCGTCGCCTGGTGGACCGGGGGCTCGCGCTGATCGAGACGTGCCGCAAGCCGGACTGGGCCTTCGCGTACTCGTGGGACCACCGATTCTTCCCCCAGGGCCGCATCAACAAGGTCCAGGGCAGCCTCGCCCGCACGCCCGCCTGCCAGCTCGCCTACCTCGCGTGGGACCGCCCGGTGCCCGCCGAGCGACGCGTGGAGGCGCTCGAGCGCCTCGACCGCTCCGGACGGTTCCTCCAGATCGCGCGCAAGTACCCGGTCCCCCACGAGACCTGGTTCCAGAACTCGGGGTACTTCTGCTTCTACGGCTACTTCTACGCGACGGGGCTGTTCGCCCACGTGCCCGAGAGCGTCGCGGCCGTCCACCGACGGTCGATCGCCCGAGCGCTCGCCCCGCTCCAGGAGGAGGACGGCTCCTTCTGGGACTATCAGCTCTACGGCTACCACAAGGCCTACGGCACGGGCTACGTGCTGCTCGCGCTCGCCCGCTGCCGGCCGCGCTGAGCCCACCCGGGGCGGATCGGGGGCCGGCGCCGGGCTCCCCCCGGCGCCCCCTTCCTCCCGAGACGGCGACCCTCCCGGCCTCGCGCCGTCACGGATCCCGTCGCCCGCGGCTCACGCCGTGGCGAGGAGGACGATCGCCATCGCGGCCACGACGCCCGCGAATGTGCGCCGCAGGCGCTGCGCGGGCAAGCGTCGCGCGAGCCGTCCGCCGACGAAGACGCCCGCGACGGCGACGACGGAGAACGCCGCGGCGAGCTCCCAGCGGACGGGCGCGGCGGCGGAGAGCTGGTGGGCCACGAGGCTCGCGCCGCAGTTCAGGACGATCACGAGCAGGCTCGCCCCGATCGCGGCCCGGACGTCGAAGCCCAGGGTGAGCACGAGCGCAGGCACGATGAGGAACCCTCCGCCGACCCCGAGGAGGCCGGTCAGGGCCCCGGCGACGCCCCCGATCGCGATCACCGCGGGAGCGGACCGGCGGGCGCGGGCGCCCTCGGGAGGGACCGAGGCGAAGGCCATGCGCCACGCGGCCACCAGCATGAGGCCCGCGAACCCGAGCGCCTGCGCCCTCGCGGGCACGAGGGGCGCGAGGAGGCGGCCCGCGAGGAACGCCGCGGGCACGCTCGCCCCGGCGAAGGGCAGCACCGCGCGCCACCTCAGGGCGCCGCGCCGGGCCGCCTCCAGGGCCCCCGCGGCCGCCGCGAGGCCCACGATGGGATAGGAGGTGGCCTTCGCCACGGGGAAGGGAAGGCCCACGACGCCGTGGAGGAGGGGGATCGCGAGGATCGAACCTCCGCTGCCGAGCAGGCCCAGCGAGACCCCCACGCCCGCGGCAGCGACCCACGCGAGCGTCGAGATTCCGAGCACCGCCCCCGGAAACGTCCCGAGGAGCCAGGGCAACGGCCGCCCTCCCGGAAGGGGGGTCACCCTGTGAGCTCGGACGCCCCGCACGCACGCGAGGGGGCGAGGCTCACCGCATCGGCGTCCGGGGCAGGGGGCCGAGGTAGTACAGCCCGGTCGCCTTCTTCTTCGACCGGCGGGCGAGGCCGGCGAGCCCGAGCGCCACGCCGCCGACCCCCACGAGGCCGCAGACGAGGCTCCAGAGGGGGTGCACGAGCATCGCGAGCACGCACCCTGCGACCGAGAGCAGCCCCGCGGCGAGGAGGACCTGGGCGATCCCCTCGGGCACGAAGCCGCCCGTCGGGGCGGCGCCCATGCCGGGCGGGGCGACCACGGGTCCCGCGTTCGTGGGCGGCGCCTCACGTTCGACGGCCGTCTCGAGCCCCGCCGAGACCTCGGTGGTCCCCTCGCGGTTGGCGGCGAGGATCTCGGGCGCGTTCTTCGGCACGATGCGGGGGTCGGCGGCCCAGCGCACCAGGAAATTGTCGCGGTCCTTCTCGCGCATCCAGCGGTTGCCGCGCTTCTCGGCCTTGATGGTGGAGCGGGAGCGCCCCATGTCGTCGTGCCCGGGGTGGACCACCGTGTCGTCGGAGAGGGGCTCGAAGAGCCGCTGGATCGTGTCGTACGCCTTGCCGCCGTCGGATCCCGGGGCGTCGCGCACGCCGATCGTGCCGACGAGCAGCGCGTCGCCCGTGAAGAGGACCAGCGGCCCCTCGAGCACGATGTGGTCGGCCGAGACGCCGGGCGCCGCGCGGACGCGCAGCACCTGGTCGCCGAGCGGCAGCTCGTCGCCCTCGGACACGCGCCGCGTGGCCACCCGGCTCTCCGCCGCCACCGACATCACGATCTCGGCGCCCGTCCGCTGGTGGAGCGACGCGGCACCCGAGAGATGGTCGCCGTGCGTGTGCGTGTCCACGACCGCCCGCAGGACGGCGCGCTTCGAGGCCACCACACGGAGGACCTCCCCCACCTGGTCGAGCACGGGGTCCACCACGAGGGCGTCGCGCGAGTCGGGCTCGACGACGACGTAGGAGCGGCACCCCGAGGGGTGCAGGATGGGGTGGACCTCGAAGGGGGTGGCGGACTTCGGCACGGCGCCCGGGATCCTCCCACGCGGGAGGGACGGGGTCGGGCCCCGCGCAGCCCTATCGGTCGGGCATCGCCCGCACCCGCACCCCGGCGGACGGCGACGCGGCACGGAGGGCCGTGTCGGACCGCGGAACGAGCTCGACGCGCAGGACGTAGAGCCCGTAGGCCAGCGCGGGCTCGACGCGTGGAGGATCTCCCGCCTTCACCTCGAAGCGCACCGCGCGCGCGGGATCCGGAGCGTCCACGGGGGCCGCCTCCACCGGTCCCGGCGGGCCGAACGAGCCCCGCAGCGTCTCGCCCGGGGGCACGTCGAACCGGAGCTCGAGCATCGCCGGCGCGTTCACGCGGATCCGCTGGGAGAACGCCCCGTCCACGAAGGGGAACCGCCCCTCGAGCAGGGCGTCGGACGGCGCCGGACGCGGGGGCGCCTCGGGAGCGCGACGCGCGAGCACGGCCCCGCCGGCCACGGCCGCCGTCAGGAGCAGGAGCCCGAGGAGGAGGTCCTTCGACGGACGGGGGGCGGCGGGAGAGGCGGGGGGCATGGGATCACCGAGGAGAACGGGGGGAGGGCGTGGCCCCTTCCCCAGGGGGTGCGACCGGAGCGCCCGAGGATCGGGAGGACGGAGGCGGCGACGGGACCGTCGCCGGGGGGGGAGTCGGGGGGCGCGGGGGGCGA
>CAZJJQ010000294.1:0-5531 GCA_964546345.1 uncultured Planctomycetales bacterium | reverse complement strand
CGTCAGAGGGTGCCGAGCCGGCCCGCCTGGACGTCGTGGATGGCCCGGCTGATCTCCGGCCACGAGTTCATCACGAACGGGCCGTGGCCCACGACGGGCTCCCCGATGGGCTCGCCGCCGAGGACCAGCACCTGCGCGGCGGTCTCGGCCTCGAGCCGGAACGACGTCCCCGTCCGCGAGAGCTCGACGAGCTGCGCCTCGTGCGCGGCCGGCGCGCCGTTCACGCGCACGGCGCCCCGTTCGACGAGCACGAGCGCCGTGTGGCCCTCGGGCAGCGCGAGCGCGACGCCGCCGCCGGCGGCGAGGGTCACCACCGCCATCTCGACCGGCGTCACCGTCGTCGCCGGCCCCCGCGCCCCCCCGAGCTCGCCGCCGACCTCGCCTGCGATCACGCACCCCTCGCCCGCGCCGTCGCGCAGCCGCACCGTCGGGAGCCGGGCCGCGCGCAGGTCCTGGTAGCGGGGAGGCGACATCTTCTGCGCCGCCGGGAGGTTCACCCACACCTGCGCGCCCCAGAGGAGGCCGCCGCGACGGCCGAACGCCGCGCTCTGCATCTCCTCGTGGAGCACGCCCGATGCCGCGGTCATCCACTGCACGTCGCCGGGGCCGATGATGCCGTGGTGGCCCGCCGAGTCGCGGTGCTCCACCTCGCCGGCGTGCAGGATCGTGACGGTCTCGAAGCCGCGGTGCGGATGGGGCCCCACGCCGCGACGGTCGTCGGTCGGCTCGAACTCCATGGGGCCGAGGTAGTCGAGGAGGAGGAACGGGCTCCACCGCTCGGGCTCGCGCGCGTACGAGAACATCGAGCGGGCAGGGAAGCCGTCGCCGACCCAATGCGGCGCGGGCGCCTCGTGCACGCGCAGGATCTCCTTCACCGATGCGGGCGTGGCGGGGCTCAAGAGCGTCTCCGGCGTCGCGCGGACGCGCGCGAGCGGGACGCAGCATCCCATGGCGGCAAGGGCCTCGGGAGGGGGGGGGCGCGGGGGGGCGGCGCCGCTCAGGCGCCGGGCAGGAACAACTGCGGTGACCCGAGGCCGAGCGCCGCGGGGACGATCGCGAGGAACGAGGAGGATCGCGTGTTCCCGACACGTTGACGACGAGTGACGACGCGAGCGGCCTCGCGCCGCCGGCCGAAGTCGCCGCAGTTGTTCTTGCCCAAGCCCTAAGAGAGCGGGCGCGTCGGCGCCCGCGGTCGCTCCCGCCCCTTCACCTCCCGGCCCCCGGCGCCCCCCGCATTCCCTGGAGCTCCGCGCGGTAGTCGTCGCGGGACGGCTCGGCGCGGACGGCCTCCTCGAGGAAGTGCGTCGCGGCGTCGAGGTCGGCCGCGACGTCGCGGTACCAGACGCCCGCGTCGTGCGCGTACGCGCCGGTGTGGGGGAGCTTCGCGACCAGCGCCTCCCAGGCATGCGCGCGGGTGGCGGTGGGGATCGACGCGAAGCCGGGGTCGCGGAGCCAGGCGTCCAGCTCGTCGGCGATGGGCGGTGCCTCGGTGGGGGACGAGACGTCGAGCGCGGCGAGGGCGTGCGCGAGGGCGTCGGCGGGACGGCCGGCGGCGCGGGCGACGTGGGCGAGCTCGCGGCGCGGGAGCGGCGAGGCGGGTGCGAGGGCGATCGCGTCGGCGAGGTGGCGTTCGGCGAGATCGAAGGCGCGGCGGGAGGCGAGCGTCCGCGCGAGGAGCACGCGCGCGGGCACGGAGGAGGGAGAGGCGGCGAGCGCCCGCTCGAGAAGGGCCTCGGTCCGGTCGGGGGCGTCGGCGTAGAGCGAGGCGAGGCGCTCGAAGGGCATGGGCTCGGCGGGGAGGAGGCGCGCGGCCTCGAGGTAGCCGGCCTCGAGCTCGGTCGGGGGGCGCTCCAGCCATTGGCGCGACATCGTGGCGTAGAGCCGCGCCCACGCGTCCTGCGGGCGCAGCCGCCAGGCCGCGAGGTACTCCCGCTCGGCGGTGGACCACTCGCCTTCGAGGTAGGCGAGGTCGGCGTACTCGCGGCGCACGTCGTAGTCGTCGGGGTCGCGCGCGACGAGCGAGCGCGCGAGCGCGTGCGCGAGGCGCGTGGAGCCCTCGTAGCGGAGGAGCTTCAGCTGCAGGAGGTCCTGGCCGGGCACCTTGGGGTCGAGGCGCAGCGCGGCCTCGAAGGCGGCGCGTGCGACGACGACCTGGGCGTCGATGCGCTCCCGGGGCGCGTCCCGGGTGACGTCCTCCTCGGCGATCATGAGCAGGTTCCAGGCGTGCTCGAGCCGGAGGGGAGCGCTTGGGCCGTAGCGGGCCTCGGCATCGGCGAGCACCCGGACCGCGTCTTCGTAGAAATCCGCCGCGCGCAGCGCCTGCGCCTTCGCGACGGCGTCGGCGAGCGAGGTGGGCACGGGCACGGGCGGGGCTTCGGTGGTGGCGATCGTGGCGGGGGCGACGGCGGGGGGCGGGCTCGCGGCGACGGCGGGATCGGCGGCGAGGGCCGCGGCCTCCGCGGCGGCCGCGGGGTCTCCGAGGCGGTCCCGGGTCCAGGCGGCCCTGGCGAGCAGCGCGTCCACGGGGCCCACGGGGCGGTCTTGCGGGCCGCTCGCGAGCGAAGCCAGGCGCCGCGACCAGCGACGGAGGGCCGGCACGCACTGCGCGTCGCCGCAGGTCGACAAGGCGCGGCAGGCCCAGCCCGCCACCAGGAGGTCGGGATCGCGGAGCGCGCCCACGAGGGCGGGGGCCGCGCGCGGATCGCCGATGCGTGCGAGCGCCTCGCACACGAGCGCTCGCTTGCGCACGAAGCCGCTCGGGAACGTGAGTCCCTCGAGGAGGGCCGGCACCGCCGCGGCGCCCTGGCTCACCAGGTCCGGCAGGAGCGCCTCGTCGTCGCCGCCTGGATGCGTGTCCGTGCCGCCGCCAAGGGTCTCGACATCGCGCCACGCGCGCTCGTGGGCGCGAGGGTCGGTGCGGACGAGCGGCCGCAGGCGCGCGGCGCCGTCGCGCTCCCACGCGGAGGCGATGCGCGCGATCGCCTCGAGCCGCTCGGGGCGGGGCGCATCGGGGTCGTAGCTCTCGTGGAGGCCCGTCGCGTCGAAGAGCGCGGCGGCGAACGTGCGCCGCAGCACGTCGTCGGGATGGTCGAGCCCGTCGAGGAGCAGGGGGACGCCCGTGGCCGAGCCGAGCGCCGCGAGCGCCGCGGCGAGATCGCGGCGCGTCTCGACGAACGGGGCGCGCGTCAGGGCGGCCTCGAGGGCGGGGATCGCGGCGCGGTCCTCCAGTCGGACGCAGGCCTTGGCGGTCGCGGAGACGACGTCCGCGTCCGGGTCGCCGAGGAGCGCACGCACGGCGGCGGACGTGGGGGCGTCCCCCGGGCCGTCGATCGCGTCGAGGGCGCTGCGGCGATCGAGCGGGTGGGGGGCCGAGAGGGCGGCGACGAGCGCGGCGCGCACCCGGGAGCGGGTGGGGGCGTCGAGGCGCATTCCCCCCAAGGCGAGGCGCGCGTGGTACCGCACGTACAGACGCGCGTCGCCGAGCGCCCGCTCGAGCGCGGGGACCGCCGGACCGCCGATCCGCGCGAGGAGCGCCATGGACTGGTCGCGCGTCTCGTCGCTCCAGTGGCCGAGGCCCTCCACGAGCGCGGGCACGGCCCCGGCGCCGAGCTCCACCAGGCGTGCGCGGGCCGCCGCCCGTGCCCCGGGCACGGGGAACTCGAGCAGGGCGACGAGCCGGGCGAGGTCGTCCGCGGCCTTCCCTGTCGGCACGGGCACCTCCTCCACCTCGGGGGCGAGGTGCGCGTACTTCGCGAGGCCGTCGGGTCGCGCGGCGTCCGCGAGGCGCGCCGCGGGGTGGCCGCCGGGCGTCCCGGACGCCGCGGGGGCGGGCTCCAGGGGCGTGGCGCCCGCCAACGGCAGGGTGCTCCACTCGGGCCCACGTGACAGCGTCGGATGGTCGTCGGCGATGGGGTGATAGAGCTTGAAGAAGAGGGAGCACTCGACCGTGCCCTTGCCCGCCTCGAGTCGCACCCGCTGCTCGCGGGCCTCTCCGGAGGGGATCTGCGTCGGACGCGGGAGCCTGCGGCCCGTGGGCTCGAGATAGGGGAAGCCGTAGAACGCGCGGTCGCGGCCCACCTCGCGTCCCGTCGGATCGCGCACGATCACCAGCGACTCCACGGCCCGTTGGATCGTCGCGGTGGGGAAGTTGTGCCCGGCCCCCACGTTGGCGAGGGTCACGACGGCCTCGTCCCCGTCGATGCGCACGTCGTACGTGTACGCGCGCCGCAGCTGGTCCTCGCTGCGCGAGGCGGGGAAGACGTGGGCGCGCACGGGTCGCGGCGGCTCTCCCAGGGCGACCGGGCGCGTGACGACGGGCATGTGGCAGTCCACGCAGCGCGTGTTCGCCAGCCTGCCGAGCCGCGCGTGCTCCCATTGCTCGGGCGTGCCGGCGACCCGGTGGCAGGTCGCGCACGCCTCCACCGTCCCCACGCGGTCGTCGAAGGCGACCTTGCACTCCCGTCCACCCTCGAACTTCGCGTAGTCGTAGCCCGCCTTCGCGTGGCACGACATGCACGTGTTCCCCTCCTCGAGGTCGTGGCGCCGTTCGATGGGGACCCTGCCGAGGCCGGTCTCCGCCACCGGGCGGGGGGTGTGGCAACGCACGCAGTTCTCGCGACGGAACTCGCGCGTCGCCAGGCGGGCCTCCTCGTCGTGAAACGCGGCGCCGTGCGTGTTCTGGCGATGTTCCGCGTAGATCGCCGGATGGCAGGCGCCGCAGCGACGGCTCTCCGTCGCGCGCTCCGCATCGACACCGATCCACGCCGGGGGGGTCTCCGGGGCAGCCTGCGCCGTGGGTGGAGAGGTCCGGGCGAGTACGCCCGCCGCCACGAGGACGGCGAGGGTCGCGCTCGCGGCGATCCCCCGTCGAAGCCCACGGGCTTCCCGCGTGGGTCGGTCACCGTTCGTCGTCTTCATGAACGGACCCCGTCAGCAAACGGGAGGCCCCGGCCGACTCCTCCTCCGGGAGCCGCCCCCGTTCCCTTCGCGGCACGACACGTCCTGGCGTCGTAGCGCGGCATGCCCGGGGCGTGACGCTGGCGGCCGTCCCCCGCGGCGGCTACGCTGCCGTCGCATGGACTTCGAGGGCACCCTCGCAGCGCTGTACACCCAGCTCCGTTCGGGCCAGATCTCCGATGCTCACCTCGAGCAGGAGGTCCAGGACCTCCTCGAGCGCGAGCGGGCGCGCCTGCTCGCGGCGTACCCCTCCCCCCCGGTGCCCCCGGGCTCGCGCCCGACGCCGGCCGACGAGGCGAAGGCCCGGCTGGCCGACCAGGCGCAGCGCTACGTCGAGTTCCAGGAGCAGCGCGCCCGACTCTACGCGGACAACCACCGCCGCTTCGTCGAAGCGCTCACGCGCCGTCGCAAGCTGATGAAGGACACCTGGTCGTAGGCCACGGGCGCGGGGGGGCGCGCCCCGCGGGAGCTCGTCCGCGGACGGTCGCGGCGCGAAGCGTGGAAGCGCGCCGAGCCGCGGGCCGGCCCCCGCCGCCCCCCCCATCAGCCCGGCCTGCTTTGCGCCTTCCGCGCCT
>CAZJJQ010000293.1:0-5552 GCA_964546345.1 uncultured Planctomycetales bacterium | reverse complement strand
GCGGGGTGGGCGCGGGTCGCCCTCGCGCGCGCGCGGGACCTCGGCTGGGACCGCGGCCTCCCGTCCGACGACGGCGCGCCGACGGCGTACCCGCTCGGCGGCACGCCGGGCGAGACGCTGGTGGCGAAGGCCCTGGCGTTCGTGGACCGCTCGCCGCGCGGGTAACGGCGGGCCTGGCGCGGGGCGGGCCGCGGTCAGCGCTCAGGGCGTGTGAGGAAGTCGCAGAGCGCGCGGCACGCAAACCCGACGCAAGGCGGATGCAGCCCCGACCCATCGGGCTCGATCGTCCAGGTCCGCGCAAGGTCCGATCACGTCACCACCCGGGAGGGACTGACCTGCGGCGGCGAGCCCATCGTGTCCCCTGATTGACACCTTGGCGAGCCGCCGCGCGGCACGGGACTCGACGAGCAGCCCGTACTCCCCCGATGGCGTAGTCCCCCCACTCCCTCAGCGCATCGCGGTGGCGGAGCGCAGGGTGAAGACGACCGGCTTCTGGAACCAGTCGGGAGCGGGCACGCCTTCGACGAGTCGCGGCGAGAATCGCCAGGCACGGGCGGCCACCAGGGCCGCCTCGTCGAGCGGGGGGTAGCCGGACGACCGCGCGAGCGCGACGGACTCGACGCCGCCCATCGCGTCGGTGCGGATCTCGACCAGCACCGTGCCCTCCCAGCCGTTCCGCAGGGCCTCGGCGGGGTACACGGGCGGCGCGTTGGTGGCGAACGCCGAGGCGTCACGATTCACCCGGGTGCCGGCTCGCGACGCGGCGGACGGCGGGCGGGTGCTCAGGGGGGCGGCGGGGGCCGGGGAGGACGCTGCCACCACGGGGTTCGCGGCGCTCGCGGCGGCCGGCTGGGCAGCCACGGGAGCCGGAGTCGCGAGTGGCGTCCTGCGCACCCCGACGGGCGGCAGTCCCGGCCCCCGATCCGCGAGCACGGGAGGCTCA
The DNA here is from genome assembly GCA_964546345.1 of uncultured Planctomycetales bacterium. Lineage (GTDB taxonomy): Bacteria > Planctomycetota > PLA2 > PLA2 > JAEUHO01 > JAYTCP01. The sequence goes on along the minus strand of CAZJJQ010000293.1, from coordinate 4,609 downwards.
TCGCCGCCCGCGTCGGGCAGGGTGAGGTCCTCCTCGGGCGGCGGCAGCACTTCCACCGGCTCCGCGACCGGTACCTCCTCCGGCTTCGGGGCGACGTCCGGCGGCGGGGGCACCTCCATGGCGTCCATGGGGCCCGTGGCATCCGAGGACCACATCGCGGCCAGCTCGGCCGGCCGGCTCACGGGCGCGGGCGTCCCTGCGAGCCCGAACGCGGCCCCCCCGAGCGCCGCGTGGAGGGCCACGCTCGCAAGGACCGAAGGCCGGCGGAGGAGGGAGAGGAGGGACATGCGCGCGGGGGAGGGTACCCGGGAAGCGCGGCCCACGCAGGGGGGGTTCACGCCGCGACCCGGGGGGAAGGGTGAGGGGCACGGGGAGCGGGGGCCGGCCTCGGGCGCGGGCCCCCTCCCCCCGCCGCCCCCCACCTCTTCCGCGTGGCCGCTCCGCCCCCTCCTTCCGGCCTCCCCGGGCGGGTCCGCCGCCCCGGCCCGCTCCGCCCACGGCCCCCACTCGCCGGGAGGGCCGCCCTCAGAACGACATCTGCACGCCGAACGTCACGAACCGGCCCGCGTCCTCGACCCCGCTCCCGTGGTGCTTGAAGCGCTCGTCGAAGAGATTGCCCGCCTCGAGGACCCACTCGAGGCGCTCGTCCACCGTGTACCCCACGCGCACGTTGGCGGTCCACCAGCCGGGCGTGCCGTTCGGGCCGATGCGGAAGTCGTCCTTGTCGGCCTGGGAGAGCCTCGTCTGGCGGCCCGCCCACCGCACGAACGGCTCGACGTAGAGGCGGTCGTCGCCGCGGGTCCACCGAGCGCCGAAGATGCCGTTGAGCGGCGGGATCTTGTTGAGGGGCTCGCCCGTCGCGTCGTTGTCGCCGCGGACGTAGGAGGCGCTGGCGAAGGCCGACCAGCCGCGGCCGAGGAACGCCTCGCCCCAGACCTCGAAGCCCTTCATCGTGGCGTCGGCGACGTTCTCGCGGGTGCTGACGGGCAGGCCGTCGATGGTCGAGGAGCCGTTGAAGGTGCCGGGCACGCGCTGGATGAGGTCGGTGAAGTCGGAGAGGAACACCGACGCGCCCCCGTGCCAACGGCGCTGCTCGGCCTTCCAGCCGAGCTCGTAGGCGAGCTCCTGCTCGGGAACGAGGTCCGCGTTGGGGACCTCGATGCCCGAGGCCGCGCGGTCGAAGACGGTGGTGTCGTCCACGTTGGGCGCGCGGAAGCCCTGCGCGACGCTCGCGTAGAGGCGGTGGCCGCGCACGACCTCGAAGGAGGCCGCGAGGCTGCCGGTCACCTGGTCGGTGGTGGAGTCCTTCTCGGGGATGACGGGATTGCTGTCGGTGCGCGTCGCCGTGTGGAGCTCGAAGCGGCTGTAGCGCGCACCGGCGACCACGGTGAGCCGGTTCGTGACCGTCCACTCGTCCTGGAGGAAGACGCCGATCGGCGTCCAGGTGGAGTCGGTGGGGTAGCGCGCCTGCGCGATCGTGGTGACCCCCGTGGTGGTGTTCACGTCGTTGCGACGGCTGTAGACCCAGTCGTGGTAGACCTCGGCGCCGCCCGTCAGGCGGTGCGCGGCCCCGAGCCGCACGGTGGCCTGCGCGAACGCGCCCCAGGTGTCCACGCGGTCGTAGAGCTCGCGCTCGACCGCGGGCCGGTTGGGGCGCACCTCGACGCGGCCCTCGTCCCAGCGCTGCACGTTCACGTTCACGCGCCACGACTCGAGCACCCCGCCCTCGTGGGCGCCGCGCCAGTCGAGGTCGAGCAGCTGACGGCGCTGGGGGTCGAAGTCGAAGCGCAGGTTGCGGCCGGACTGGACGGCGTCCGTGCGCGGCACGTCGCGGTCCTCGTAGCCCTGGTACCCGAGGGAGACCACCTGCCCGGACGCGGGCGAGACGAACAGCCGCACGTCGCCCGCGAAGCCCGCGTACGCCGTGGGCACCTGGAGGCCCGCGGCGTCGCCCACCTTCAGCGCCTGGTAGTCGTGGTAGGCGACGCCCGCCTCCCAGCCGACGCCGCGGACGGAGCCGCTGGTGCGCGCGGAGCCGCTGCCCCCGTCGTTGGCCGTGCTGATCAGGCCGCCGAGCGACGCGTCCGTGTCGAGCGCCCACGTGAGCGAGGACCGGCGCTTGGGGATCACGTTGATCACGCCGCCGAGGGCGTCCGAGCCGTAGAGCACCGAGCCGGGGCCGCGCAGGACCTCGATCCGGTCGATCGACCACCGGTAGATGAGGTTAGTGTACGGGGTCGGCCCGCTGCGGGTCGTCGCGTTGTTGAGGCGGATCCCGTCCATGAGGAGCAGGACCTGCTCGCCGGTGAGCCCGCGGACGATCGGGCTGCCCGCGCCGAGGTTGGTCTGCTGGACGAACACGCCGGGCTCGCGCTCGAGGGCGATCGGCGTGGTGCGCGCCGTCTGCTCGAAGATGTCCTTCGCCGTGACGGTGCTGGTGGCGCGGGGTACGAGGAAGTCGCTCGCGCGGGTGCGCGTGGGCGTGGACACCTCACCTTGCGGTGCGGAGACGTAGCGGTCGGCCTCGACGACCACCTCCTCGGCGAGCCGGGGCCCGGAGGGGGGAGGAGGCGGAGGCGGCGGGGGAGGAGGCGGGGGGGGCGGGGGGGCGGGGGCGGTCAGGGCCCCTTGGGCCGGCGTCTCGGGCGGCGCCGCCTCGGACTCGTCGCTGCAGAACCACCCGCCGCAGAGCAACAGACCGATCCCTACCGCGCGCTTGGGCACCGTGCAACCCTCCCAGGGTCGGGGAGAGAGCGCCCGATCCGGGGGGGGCGGTTCACGGCGGCCCCACGGCCCCGCCGCCTACTTCGCCGCGGGCCCCTCCGTGCCGTCGGGAAGGCGGAACCGCCACGCGCCGCCGAAGAGCTCGGGCGGGAGCGCGGGGTCGCCGGGAGGCCAACGTTTGCCCTCGCGGATTTCGGACATGTGGAGGCTGACGAAGGACTTCCAGGCGAGCTGGATCCCGGCGAGGTCCTCGGCGGACGGCGCCCCCCGGGGCCCGCCGGCACGGAGGTCGGGGCCGACGACGAGGGCCACCAGCCCGCGCAGCGCGGTCGGGAACGGCTCCGGCTCGTCCAGCCGCTCGATCCACGCATGAGCGAGCTCGAGGCGCGCACCCTGCGCCTCGGCGAGCCTCGCGGCCGCCTGGAGGAGGGCCTCGTCGTGCGCGACGCGGAGCACGGCCAGCGAGGCGACGCGGCGACAGGTGGACGCGACGGGCAGGTAGGCGCGGAGCGCGGCGAGGGCGAGGTCGGCGTCGTCGAGCGACTCGAGCGTGGCGAAGCGATCGGCGACGCGCACGAGGGCGTCGGGCGACAGCGCGCGCAGCGCGGCGGCCCGGACGGTCGGGACGCGATGCCCGAGCCAGGCGATGCAGCGCTCGTCCAGGTCCGCGGGCGGGGCGGCGTCCGTGCGCTCGACCAGGGCCAGGTAGACGAGGATCTCTCCGGCGAACCGCGGATCGGCGGACACGGAGGCGCCGCGGGCGAGGAGCGCGCGAGCGGACTCGAGCAGGGAGCTGCGGGACAGGTCGTCCTGCGTGGAGAAGGGCCTCCCGCGGGGCCTCACGATCGGACGCTTCGGCAGCAACGGGAGCCATCGGTCGAGGAACCAGGTGATCGCATCGAGGGCGTCCTCGGGGCTCCCCCCGCGCACGAGCACCTCCGCCGCGGCGGCGGCCGCCTCCGCGTCGCCCGTCTCGCGGAGGAGGGCCGTCAACCGCTCGTGCAGTCGGGCAGCGAGGGGGGCGGGGAGCGGGGCGCGGGGCGGGAAGCGCCGGCGCAGGGTCTTGTCGTCGGCAGGATCCGCCACGGGCACGGTGGCCCACAGCGCGCGGACGGCCGCGCGGACGATGGCACCGTCGCGGCTCCGCGTGGCGGCGCCGAGCGCGTCGAGGGCCGAGGCATCGTCGATGGACTCCAGGCCCTCCACGGCGTCGAGCTCGCCCGACGCGAGGGCCGCGACGAGCGCGGGCACGTAGGCGGGATCGTAGAGGTCCTGAAGACAAGGCCAGACCCAGCGCCCGGGCGTCTCGGCTTCCTCCGCGCGTTTCCTCGCGAGGCGCCGCGCGACGGCGGCCGCGGCCTCCTCGGGCGTGGGGCGCGTCAGGACGAGCGTGACCTCCGCGACGGGGTTGCTCCGCTCGGCGGTGTCGGTCCACCCGAGGTCGATCGACGCGCGGATGCGGAACGTGCCCGGCCGGTCGAACCGCAGGTACCGCCCGAGATGCGGGATGCCCTTCACGTGGAGGCTCCCGCCGGGCTCGACGGTGCGCGGGCCCATGGGGCCGCTTCCCGAGAAGCCGCCGCCCGACGGATCGATCACCGGCCGCCCCGCCTCGTCCACCGCTTCGAGGTGCTCGCGGCCCCGACGGTCGCCCGATCCGTCGGCGACGGCCCGGAACGCCTCCGTGCCGTCGTTGTGGAGGACGAACCCCGCCTCGAGCGCGTCGCCGACGGTGTGCGTCGTGCCGCCCCCGATCTCGAAGGTGAGCCGCGCGCCGGGCGGCACGGGGCCGAGGACGTCCGGGAAGGGGCTGCGGGGCGTGGGGGACGGCGGCGGCGACGGAGCCGGCGGCGGCGCGGGGACCGGCGCCGCGACGGGAGGCGCT
>CAZJJQ010000292.1:0-5579 GCA_964546345.1 uncultured Planctomycetales bacterium | reverse complement strand
AGGCGCGCGAGCGCGCGCTGCGCGCGGGAGCGGACCGTCTCGACAGGGACACCCATCCGCGCGGCGATCCCGCGGGGCGGCACGCCCTCGTACCAGCGCAGGAGCACGGTGCTTCGGTACGGCTCCTCCAGCGCGAGGACCGCCGCCACCACGCGGTGCTCGAGCTCGGCCTGCGCGACGACGTCCGACGTGGACGCGACCGCCTCGGACCGCGCCGCCGCCCGCTCGCGCCGCCCGAGCCGCATCGCCGATCGACGCCCCTTCGCCGCCGCACGACGGAGCACCGTGGCGAACCAGCCCCGGGGCGAGTCGCCACGGGAGGGCGGTGCCTCGAGCGCGGCGACCCAGGCCTCCTGCGCGAGGTCGTCGGCCGCCGCCTCGTCGGCGACGAGGCTCCGCGCGAACGCGCGCACCCAGGCCCGTTCCGCGAGGAGGCGCTCGATCGGCGGCACGGGGGAGGAGGCGTCCATGTCCACCAGAGGATGCCCGCGAACGGCGAAACCGGTGCGCTCGCGGGCGGCCTGGCCCCCGGCCCGAAGGGAAGCGCCCGGACGGGGGGCCCCGCTGCTACGATCCGACTCCCATGGCGAGGCGGCTCGGACAGCGCGACATCACCTGGCTCTCGGTCCTGGCCGGGCTCTTCCTCCTCCTGGCGGTCCTCGTGCTCTACGGGGCGCAGGGGTACGACCATCCGTTCTCCAACGTGTTCCTGAAGATCCTGGGCATCCCGGGGACGTCGCTCGGCTGGGGCAGCGTGGCCCTCGTCCTCCTGGCGATCCCCTACGCGCTGCTCGCCTGGCTGCGGGGTCCCATCCCCGCGAAGGCGGTGTCGCTGCTCGGCGCGCTCGTGTTCGCCCTCGGCGTCGGCGGCCTCTCCGGCGCGTTGTCCGAACCCGCGTTCGCGGGCGGCGGGCGCCTGGCAGGCACGCTCGCGCAGATGCTCAAGGACGTGCTCGGCGTCGGCATGGGCGCGGTGCTCATGGGCGCCATCGCCGTGCCGGGCCTGTTCCTCGCCCTGGCGCCGCTCGTCATCGAGGCGACGAAGTCGGCGGCGGCCCGGGCCGCGAGCGGGGGGGCGGCGGGGGCCGAGGCGCCCTCCGGCGCGGGCCCCTCGATCGTGATCCCGCCGGCGCCGCCAGGCGCCTCGAAGCCCGCGGCCGGCGCCCTCCCCCCTCGTGTGGCGCCGGGCCGGACCACGCCCCCGCCCGTGCCGGTGAAGGCGAAGCCGTGGTACCCCGAGCGCCGCGTGGCGGCGGACGGCACCGAGCTGCCGATGCAGCTGCCCGGGGCCGACGTGGGCCCCATCCGGTATCGCGACGAACCCGCGCCGCCGCCGAAGCCGGCTCCGAACGCCATCGTGACGGCGCCGCCGGCCGGGGTGAAGAAGGACAAGCCCATCGCGGGCATCCGCTACGTGGACGAGGCGCCCCCCGAGGCTCCCCCGAAGGTCGCCGAGCTCGACGTTCCCGCCGAGGACGAGCTCGCCGAAGGCGTGCGGTTCGCGCCCCGGGCCGAGCGTCCGCCGCCCGCCCCCCCGTCGCACGAGCCGCCGATCGAGGCGACGTTCGAGCCGGCGCTCGCACCGACCGTGGACCCCGCGGCGGCCGTGTCCATGGACGCGCTGCCGACGCCGGTGGACGTCGCCCCGCCGCCCCCGGCGACGGAGATCCCGGCGGTGGAGGTGCCCCCGGTGGCGCCCGCCGCAGCGGTGACGCCCGTGGGGGGCCCGGAGCTCGCGACTCCGGCCCCCGCCGCCCCCCCCGCTCCCGAGCCCTCCGCGCTCCCGGGCGTGCGCGTCGAGATCCCCGCGCCGTCCTCGAAGGCCGCGGGGGCGCTCGGCCTCGACGGCCCGGCGCTCGACGGTCCCTCCGCCGCGGCGGTCGCCGAGGCGACGGCGCCGCAGCCGACGGCCGCCCCGGGCGCGCCGGCGCTGCATCCCTCGGTCGTCAGCCACCGGCGCAAGCTCGCGGAGTCGGGCATCGTCGGCGCCAATCCGGCGGCCGACCGCCCCGGCCGTGCCCCGAAGCCGAAGCCGCGTCCCGCCCCTCCGACGGCCGACTTCCGCGAGGCGCTGCGCGGCCTGTTCTCGAGCCTGCCGGTCGAGGAGCTGCCGCCGATGCGGGTGTCGGAGCCCCTCGAGCCCGAGCTCCCGCCCGAGCCCCGGACGATCGCCGACTCGCCCGGCCAGCTGCGCCTGTTCGACCCCGGGACGCCCGAGCCCGGCGAACGGCATCCGGGCCTCGACGACCCCCTGTTCGGCGCCAGCGTGGAGGCGGCCCTCGAGCGAGGGTCGGCGAGCCTCGTGCTGCTCAAGCGCAAGCTGGGCGTCGGATACGCACGCGCGGCCACGTTGATGGACGCGCTCGTGTCGGAGGGCATCCTGGGCGAGATGACGGCCTCGGGCAGCCGCCCGACGCTGCTGACGCCGGGGGAGTGGGCGCGCCGGAAGCGTTCGTAGCGCCCGCCTGCCGGGTACGCTTCCCCGGCCCATGGCCACCGCCTCCCCCCGTCCGATCGGGCGCATCGCGCTGCTCTCCCTCGGTTGCGCGAAGAACCTCGCCGACAGCGAGCGCCTCGTCGGCGACCTCGTGGGCGCGGGGTTCGCGCTCGCGGACGGCATCGAGGAGGCCGACCTCGCCCTGGTCAACACCTGCGGCTTCATCGATCCCGCCAAGGAGGAGTCGGTGGACACGATCCTCGCCGTGACCCAGCGCAAGGAGCTGGGGCGGCTGAAGGGCGTGATCGTCGCGGGCTGCCTCGTCGAGCGCTACGCGAAGGACCTCGCGAAGGAGATCCCCGAGGTGGACCGGTGGCTCCCCTTCGGCGACTACGGGAAGATCGTCTCGGCCGCCCGGGACCTGCTCGGGCTCCCGGTGGTCCGAGGGGAGGCCCAGCGCAAGCGCGTCCTGCTCACCCCGGCGGGGTACGCGTACCTCAAGATCAGCGAGGGTTGCGATCAGAAGTGCACGTTCTGCTCGATCCCGTCGTTTCGGGGCCGGCTCGCGAGCCGCACGATCGAGGACCTGGTCGCCGACGCGACCGTGGTGGCGGGCCGGGGCGTGGGCGAGGTGAACCTCGTGTCGCAGGACACGACGGCGTACGGACGCGACCTGTACGGCAAGCCGCGCCTCGCCGACCTGCTGCGCGCGCTCACCGCGATCGACGGACCCCGGTGGTGGAGGCTGCTCTACCTCTACCCGAGCACGCTCAAGGACGACGTGCTCGACGAGATCGCGCGCAACCCGCGGGTGGCCAAGTACGTGGACATGCCCGTCCAGCACGCGAGCGACCGCATGCTGAAAGCGATGCGCCGCGGAATCGGGGCCGACCGGCAGCGCGCCCTGCTCGAGCGCATCCGGGAGCGCATCCCCGGGGTCGCGATCCGCACCACGCTGATCACGGGCTTCCCGGGCGAGACCGCCGACGATCACGCCGAGTCGCTGCGGGCCGTCGAGGACGGCCTGTTCGACCGCCTCGGTGTGTTCACCTACTGCCGGGAGGAGGGCACGCCCTCCCACGACATGGCCGACCAGGTCGAGCCGGAGGTCGCCTCGAGGCGCCGCGACGAGCTCATGGCGGCCCAGCAGCGCGTGCACTTCGCCCGGACGGGCTCGCGGGTGGGGACGACGCTCGACGTCCTGCTCGAGACCGTCGATCCGCTGGGCCGCAGCGCGCTCGGCCGGACCGAGCACGACGCCCCCGACGTGGACGGCCACGTGCGCGTCGCCCCCGTGCCGAAGGGCCTGCGTCCGGGGCAGTTCCTGCGCGTGGACGTGACCGCGGCGGACGGGTACGACCTCGTCGCGACGCCGTCGAAGGACGCCGCGTCCGCACCGGCCTCCCCAGCGCCCGCCGCTGCGACGCCCGCCCCCGCGGCCCGCGGGGAGTCGAGGCGGTCGTGACCCCCGCCGGCAAGCCGAGCATGGGGTGGGCGAACCGCCTGACGGTCGGCCGCGGCCTCCTCTCCCTCGTCCTGTGGGCGGTGCTCCACGCGATCGGCCGTGCGGACGGTCCGGCGACGGGCCTGTGGTGGACGGCGTTCCTGATCTTCGTGGTCACGGCGGCCACGGACAGCCTCGACGGCTACATCGCCCGCGCCCGAGGCGAGGTGTCGGTCTTCGGGCGCATCGCCGATCCCTTCGTGGACAAGCTCCTGATCCTCGGGTCGTGCGTGTTCCTGCTGGGGATCCCGGGCCTCCCCGACCTGCTGCCGCCGTGGGCCGTCGCCGTGATCCTCGCGCGCGAGCTGCTCGTCACGGCCCTGCGTGCGAGCGTCGAAGGCGCGGGCGGCAACTTCCAGGCGGGCATCTGGGGCAAGCTCAAGATGGCGCTGCAGTGCGTGGCCCTCGGGGCCGTGCTCCTCCACGGCGCGGGCGTGGGGTTCGTCCGGACCTCGCTGGGCACCCTCTCGGGAGCCGCGTTCACGGTCACGCACGCCCTGGTGCTTGCCGCGACCCTCGTCACCGGGCTGTCGGGCGTCGAGTACGTCGCCCGCGCGGTGGCCGCGCTGCGGGCCGCCCCCCCGCCGCCGCGTGCGTAGGCTCCTGCTCTCCGCGTTCGGCCTGGGGCGGATCCCGCCGATCCCCGGGACGTACGCGTCGGCCGCCACGGTCCTCGCGGTGCTCGCGGTCCACGGCCTCGCGTTCGGCCCCACGACCCCGCTGCCGTGGGCCCTGCTCGCGTTCGGGGTCCTCGCGACGCTCGCGCTGGGCAACGGCCTCTCGACGCCGGACGGACACGGCGACCCCGGGTGGGTCGTGACGGACGAGGTGGCTGGGCAGGCGCTCGCCCTGATCGTGGCCACGGCCTCCTCCTCGGCCGGGGGAGGGTGGCTCGCGGGCCTCTCCTTCGTCCTGTTCCGGGTGCTCGACATGACGAAGCCGGGCGTGATCGGCGTCGCCGAACGCCTGCCCGGCGGGCTGGGGATCCTCTGCGACGACCTCGTCGCCGGCGCCCTCGCGGGGGTGATCGCGGGCGGCCTCGGCTCGCTGGTGACGTAGGGCGCCGCCTGGACCGCGCGGCCCGGAGCGCGGCCTCGTTTCGGGGGAAGGGGTGCGGCTATACTCCCGCCCCTCCCCGCGGCCGTCCGGGCCGACACCGGGGCGCGAATCGCAACGGAGAGCGTCACCCATGGCGGATCGGCCGACTCGACCTGGCGGGGAGCGGAAGTTCGGGGGCGGGGACGCGGATCGGCCGCGCAAGCCGGTCGTTCCCCCCGCCGTTCCTCCCGTGGTCCCTCCCGTGGCGCCGCCGGTCGCGAGGCCGGTCGTGCCGCCCACCGTGCCGCCGTCCGTGCCTCCCACGGTCCCGCCCACCGTTGCCCCCGTGGCCCGGCCGGTCGTGCCGCCGACCGTCCCCCCGACGGTGGCTCCGACCCAACCCCCGACGGTGGCTCCGGTCGCCAAGCCGGTGACGCCTCCCGCGATGGCACCCGTGGTGAAGCCCGTCGCGCCTCCCCCGACCGCGGCCCCCGTGATGGCCCCCGGGGCGGCGCCGGTGGCGCCTCCCGTCGTGAAACCGGCAGCGCCCCCCTTCGAGAAGCCGGCCGCCCCCGCCGCCGAGCCGCCGAAGTCGTCGGG